>DNJM01000023.1:0-765 GCA_003489085.1 Lachnospiraceae bacterium | reverse complement strand
GTAAACTTATCCTGAAATAGATAAATATTACTCTTTTCATTTATAATTTCTTTCAATTGAGGTGATAACAACCATGACTCACATATAAATATATGTGCACCCGAATATCCTCGCTGTTCAAAAAAAGCAGTTGCCTCCTGATATGCCGCTTCGCATGCTTCCGGATCCAGCTTGCCATCCTCCGGAATATGAACATTCAACACTTCCGTACCTTTTCTGTAAAGTTTTCCACATAATTCAATGTCTTGTTCCAATTTATATGGTTCAAACTGCAGTCTTCCGATTCGATATAATTTCTGCTTTAATGACATTCCTACCCAGGCAATTTCCCTTAACCCTGGTACATGATACTTCTTTTCATGTGCTGCATTCCAGATGGCAATGTCTCTCATATTTTGATAGTAGAATGCATCCGTAAATCCTGCCTCTTTAAATCCTTCATATGCATCCAAAGCCAGATAAATACTGAGTGGCAGCGCATTTTTTGAAAAGAACTCACCCCACTGCTCCTTCCCTTTTTTCAAAAAGGCTTTCATATCCGTATCGAATAAATGCTTCCATTTCTGATATTCTTCCGGCTGCATCAAATATCCATCAACAAATGTTCTGCCCGCCTCACTAAGTTCAATTCCTTCATATAACTGCTCCCTGGTCATAAAACCCTTCCTTTCCAGTATATCTGTGAAATTCCTATAGCTGTATAAAAAAAAGAGACCTGAATATCAGATCTCTCACCATGAAGCATCGGGGATTCGAACCCCGGAC
>DNJM01000171.1:25377-28989 GCA_003489085.1 Lachnospiraceae bacterium | reverse complement strand
GTCCATGGTAGCAGTACCTTCATGGGTATCACCAATCTTGTAGTTAACACCGGTATAGTACAGAATACGCTCTGTTGTAGTTGTCTTACCAGCATCAATATGAGCCATAATACCGATATTTCTGGTTCTATCCAATGGATATTCTCTTCCAGCCAATGCTTATCCCTCCTATAATTAGAAACGATAGTGAGCAAATGCTTTGTTTGCTTCTGCCATCTTGTGCATGTCTTCTTTTTTCTTCACAGATGCACCTGTGTTATTTGCTGCATCCAGAATTTCATTAGCCAGTCTTTCTTCCATTGTCTTTTCCCCTCTTTTGCGAGAATACAATGTAATCCAGCGAAGAGCTAAAGCCTGGCGTCTGTCAGCACGAACCTCGATCGGTACCTGGTAGGTAGCTCCACCGATACGTCTTGCCTTTACCTCAAGTACAGGCATGATGTTGTTCATTGCTTCTTCAAATACGTCGATAGCCGGCTTTCCGGCTTTCTCTTCTACTCTTTCAAATGCACCGTAAACAATCTTCTGTGCTACACCCTTCTTACCGTCTAACATAATGTTATTGATAAGCTTTGTAACCACTTTATTATTGTATAACGGATCTGCTAATACGTCTCTTTTTTGAGTATGTCCTTTACGTGGCACGGTTCTTCCCTCCTTAAACATATTTGTACTTCTTCTATATAAAGAAGCACTGGATTAATTCATCGGTACTCACATGTGTCTCTCTAATGATAATGTGTTCGTGCGGGACTTTATCTATCCCACCCGCCTGTCGGCGGATGTAAACCCGCAACCTACAGGAATCATAGTTCTGTTTGTGATAACGATACTTTTTTACTTTTTAGCGTCTTTTGGTCTCTTAGCACCGTATTTGGAACGAGCCTGTCTTCTCTTTGCAACACCTGCTGTATCAAGTGTTCCACGTACGATATGGTATCTGGTACCTGGTAAGTCCTTAACACGGCCGCCACGGATCAGAACAACGCTATGCTCCTGAAGGTTGTGTCCTTCGCCCGGGATGTAGCTTGTTACTTCGATTCCGTTTGACAGACGTACTCTGGCGATCTTTCTAAGAGCTGAGTTCGGCTTCTTAGGTGTAGCTGTCTTAACTGCTGTACACACACCTCTCTTCTGTGGTGCGGATACATCCGTAGCTTTCTTTCTCAGAGAGTTATATCCTTTCTGAAGTGCCGGAGCAGTAGATTTCTTTACAGATGTCTGACGTCCCTTTCTAACTAACTGGTTAAATGTTGGCATTTCTTTTCACCTCCTATGGTTCTTCTGTTGGCTGCTGAGTCTTCACTCATATTCTACGCGCACAAAAACAACGCCTCATTCTCATGCACGCTTAAGTATTGTATTATGAAAGATTTTAGATGTCAAGGGGATTTTTAGAAAAAGCCGGAAATCCCGCGAAATTATACAGGATTTCCGACCGATTTTAACATTTTGCTATTCTTCTACCGGCACTTCAATCAAATCTTTGCTATAGTGGTTCAGCACTTCGCATCCATCTTCTGTGATCAAAACCAGATCCTCAATACGGACACCGGCCACGCCCGGAACATAAATTCCCGGCTCTACAGAGAAACACATTCCCGGTTTTAATATATTTTCATTCGTAAAGGAAACATCGCCGTACTCATGCACTTCCATTCCGATATTATGTCCGGTTCGATGTGTGAAATATTCTCCGTAGCCCTTTTCTATAATATAATCTCTGGCTGCCCGATCTACATCACAGAAACGTGCTCCCGGCTTCGCCGCCGCAATGCCACGAAGATTTGCTTCTTTTACGATTTCATATATCTCCCGTGCCTTGTCAGATGCTTTTCCGATAAATACAGTGCGGGTCATATCGGCACAATACCCATCCTTCAGGCACCCGACATCCAGCACAACTGCATCGCCATACTTTCCTTTGGAATCATCTGTTTCATGATGTGGATCTGCTGCTGCATCTCCATAACCTATAATCGGCTCAAAGGAATGTCCCTGGGCTCCGTTTTTCAGATAAATCTTTAAAAGCTCTTCGCTGACTTCCTTCTCCGTCAATCCTTTGACAACCAGCGGAATCAATTCTCCCATACTTTTGTCATTGCAGGCAGATGCAGCCCGCATCAATTCCTGTTCTTCCGGTGTCTTGATCTGGCGGATCAGGTCGATAATATAAGATGCATTTACATATTTTGCTCCCGGCAGTTTTCCCATTAACGGCAGAAGGAAGCGCGCCGGCCATACCTTATCGACTCCCACCGTACCTTCTTCTTTCATCATACCTGCCAGTATTCCGACATAATCATCGGTATCTTCAAAATATGTCACATGGATTCCCAGTGCTTCTTCATTCTGCGGAAACAGCTTTCCGATCAGAAGCTGAGGTTCCTTTTCCGTGCACAGATAAAGAACCATCATACGTTCTCCACAGTTCAGCATAGCTCCGGTCAGATAGTATACTGCCATCGGATCCGCTACAAGAAACTGGCTGATTCCCTCCGCTTTCATAGATTCCAATACATTATTAAGTCTTTCCTGATTCATTTTTTCTCCTTCTCTCCTATCCGCAGAGCACCGCGGCTTCTGTCTTTTCTGCCTTCATTATAAGCTCCGCCGTTTGCGAAGTCAATGCCGACGGTCACCATATCCTGTTATAAAAAACCCTGGCCGGTATGGAAATCCTCTCTCCACCCCGACCAGGGTCCTTTACTATTCTTCCGGAATTACTTCTGCAGGAACACTCTCTTCTGCATTCTCATAAGACGCTTCTGCAGCCGTTTCTTCGATATTCACATCATCAGATGCTTCTTCTTCAACGGTAATCTCTTCATCTTCTTCCGGCATTCCGGTGTCCAGTTTCACATCACGGTATTTTCTCATTCCTGTTCCAACCGGAATCAGCTTACCGATAATAACATTTTCCTTCAAACCAATCAACGGATCGACCTTACCCTTGATGGCTGCTTCCGTCAGAACCTTCGTCGTCTCCTGGAAGGATGCCGCGGACAGGAAGGAATTGGTCGCCAGGGATGCCTTGGTGATACCGATCATTACCTGTTCTCCGGTTGCCGGCTCTTTCCCTTCCTGGATCAGGCGCTTATTCTCCGCCTCGAATTCCAGTGCATCAACCATCGTTCCCGGCAGGAATTCAGTATCTCCGTTTTCTTCGATCCGGATCTTCTTCAGCATCTGACGTACAATAACCTCAATATGCTTATCATTGATATCTACACCTTGCAGGCGGTATACCCGCTGTACTTCCTGGATCATATAATCCTGTGCAGCACGCAGCCCCTTGATTCTTAAGATATCATGCGGGTTTACACTACCTTCGGTCAGTTCATCACCGGCCTCCAGAACTGCACCGTCCTGAATCTTGATTCTGGAACCATATGGGATCAGATACGCCTTAGACTCGCCAGTCTCAGCATTGCTTACGATGATCTCACGTTTCTTCTTCGTATCATTAATAGTGGCAACACCGCCGAACTCTGTGATAATGGCAAGACCCTTCGGCTTTCTCGCCTCAAAAAGCTCCTCGACACGCGGAAGACCCTGAGTGATATCATCACCGGCTACACCACCGGTATGGAAGGTACGCATGGTCAGCTG
>DNJM01000171.1:0-25129 GCA_003489085.1 Lachnospiraceae bacterium | reverse complement strand
ACGCATGGTCAGCTGGGTACCCGGTTCTCCAATGGACTGTGCAGCGATAATTCCGACTGCTTCTCCGATCTGTACCGGCTCTCCGGTTGCCATGTTGGCACCATAGCACTTCGCGCAGATACCATTGCGGCTGCGGCAGCTTAAGATCGTACGGATCTTTACCTTCTTAAGCGGCTCACCATTCTCATCCACACCGAACTTCATCACCTGTTCTGCACGTCTTGGTGTGATCATATGATTTGCCTTTACGATTACATTTCCATCTTTATCCTTAATGGTCTCGCAGGTATAACGTCCTGTAATACGTTCCTGCAGACTTTCGATCTCCTCATTTCCATCCATAAATGCGTGTACGTACATACCCGGAATCTCTTCACCCGGTTCCGCACAGTCCACATCACGCACAGACAGTTCCTGAGATACATCAACCAGACGTCTGGTCAGATAACCGGAGTCGGCTGTACGGAGCGCCGTATCGGAAAGTCCCTTACGTGCGCCATGCGCAGACATGAAATATTCCAGTACGTCCAGACCTTCACGGAAGTTGGACTTGATCGGCAGCTCAATGGTACGTCCTGTTGTATCCGCCATCAAACCACGCATACCTGCCAGCTGTTTGATCTGCTTATCAGAACCACGGGCACCGGAGTCGGCCATCATATAAATATTATTGTACTTATCCAAACCGGAAAGCAGTGCTTCTGTCAGCTTCTCATCCGTATTCTTCCAGGTCTCTACAACTTCTTTATAACGCTCTTCTTCTGTGATCAGACCACGCTTGAAGTTCTTCGTAATACGGTCTACCGTATCCTGCGCCTCCTGGATCATCTGCGGCTTCTGCGGTGGTACGGTCATATCGGAAATGGATACGGTCATAGCTGCTCTTGTGGAGTATTTATAACCAATTGCCTTTACATTGTCCAGTACTTCTGCGGTCGCCGTTGCACCATGTGTATTGATAACCTTTTCCAGTATCTTCTTCAGCTGCTTTTTGCCTACCAGAAAATCAATCTCCGGAAGGAGCTCATTGCCCGGCACGGAACGATCCACGAATCCCAGATCCTGCGGAATGATTTCATTAAATAACAGACGTCCCAGTGTGGAATCAATGATACCGGTTTTCGCTTCACCGTCCGGCATATTCTTGTGAATCCGCACTTTAATTTTAGAGTGCAATGTAATAACACCGTTTTCATATGCCAGAATCGCTTCATTTACACTCTTGAAGAACTTTCCTTCGCCCTTTACACCCGGACGTTCCTGCGTCAGGTAATAGATACCAAGTACCATATCCTGAGAAGGTACAGCTACCGGACCGCCGTCTGACGGTTTCAGCAGGTTGTTCGGAGAAAGCAGAAGGAATCGGCATTCCGCCTGTGCTTCTACGGAAAGCGGAAGATGAACCGCCATCTGGTCACCATCGAAATCGGCATTGAACGCGGTACAAACCAACGGATGCAGCTTGATTGCCTTACCTTCTACCAGAATCGGTTCAAATGCCTGGATACCCAGACGGTGCAGTGTAGGAGCACGGTTTAACATAACAGGATGCTCCTTAATTACATCTTCCAGCACATCCCATACTTCCGGCTGAAGACGTTCTACCATTTTCTTTGCATTTTTAATATTGTGCGCGGTACCGTTGGATACCAGTTCCTTCATAACAAATGGCTTAAACAGCTCAATTGCCATTTCTTTCGGCAGACCACACTGATAGATCTTCAGCTCCGGTCCTACGACGATAACGGAACGTCCGGAGTAGTCAACACGTTTTCCAAGCAGGTTCTGACGGAAACGTCCGGACTTACCCTTTAACATATCGGAAAGAGACTTCAGCGCACGGTTTCCCGGTCCTGTAACCGGACGTCCGCGGCGGCCATTATCGATCAAAGCATCAACAGCCTCCTGCAGCATTCTCTTTTCATTTCTTACAATGATATCCGGGGCACCCAGTTCCAGAAGTCTTCTCAAACGGTTGTTCCGGTTGATGATTCTGCGGTACAGATCGTTCAGGTCAGAGGTAGCGAATCTACCGCCGTCCAGCTGAACCATCGGGCGAAGATCCGGAGGGATAACCGGGATCACATTTAAAATCATCCATTCCGGTTTGTTTCCTGACTCTCTGAAAGCCTCTACCACTTCCAGACGTTTTACGATTCTTGCACGTTTCTGACCGGTAGCACCTTTCAGACCATTCTGAAGCTCTTCGTATTCCTTCTCCAGATCAATAGCCTGCAAAAGCTCCTGAATCGCCTCTGCGCCCATGCCGACACGGAATGCGTTTCCCCAGTCCTCGCGTGCTTTCTGATACTCCGCCTCGGAAAGCACCTGCTTATACTCTAAGCCGGTCTTACCTTGATCCAGTACGATATAAGATGCAAAATAAAGCTCCTTTTCCAGCGTTCTCGGAGACAGATCCAGAATCAGACCCATCCGGCTCGGAATTCCTTTAAAGTACCAGATATGAGATACCGGAGCGGCCAGGTCGATATGCCCCATCCGCTCACGGCGTACACTTGCCTTGGTTACTTCAACACGACAACGGTCGCACACGACCCCTTTGTAGCGAATTTTCTTATACTTACCACAATGACACTCCCAGTCCTTGCTCGGTCCGAAGATTCTTTCACAGAACAGACCGTCCGGTTCCGGCTTCAGCGTTCTATAGTTAATCGTCTCCGGCTTGGTTACCTCGCCGTGGGACCACTCCAGAATCTTCTCCGGCGATGCCAGGCCGATTTTGATCGCATCAAACGTCATTGGCTGGTATGTCTCATTACTTGTTGCTGTCATAAATGGCACTCCCTTCTATTCTTCGTTATCAAGAATACCGTTAAACTCGTCTTCTACATCATACTTATCTCTGCCGTAGGCTTCGGTCTCAAACTGATCATCGTCATCATACTGTTCTTCATCAAAGTCCTCGTCGGCAATATCTACAAGTTCTTCTCCCTCGAATTCCTGCTGGCTGAAGCCATGGTCTCCATAGGACTCATCCTTGCGGAAGCCGCGGTCTCCTTCAATAATATGACGAAGATCCGTCTCACCATAATCTGATGTTTCCATAATCTCGACTTCCGTATTGTCCTCTCTGAGAACACGTACGTCCAGGCCGAGTGACTGTAACTCTTTCAGCAATACCTTGAAGGATTCCGGAATACCCGGCTCAGGGATATTGTCACCCTTGATGATCGCTTCATAGGTTTTCACACGTCCGATCACATCATCTGACTTCACTGTCAGGATCTCCTGCAGTGTATAGGATGCACCGTACGCTTCCAGTGCCCATACCTCCATCTCACCAAAACGCTGTCCGCCGAACTGCGCTTTACCGCCCAGCGGCTGCTGTGTTACCAGTGAATAAGGGCCGGTAGAACGTGCATGGATCTTATCGTCTACCAGATGGTGCAGCTTCAGGTAATGCATGTGACCGATGGTAACCGGACTGTCGAAATATTCACCGGTTCTTCCGTCACGAAGACGAACCTTACCATCTCTGTTCAGCGGCACGCCCTTCCACAGCTTTCTGTGATCTCTGTTCTCATACAGATAATCCAGTACTTCCGGAAGCAGCTCTTCGCCATGCTTTGCCTTAAATTCATCCCATTCCAGGTTGACATAATCATTTGCCAGATCCAGAGTATCCATAATATCTACTTCATTTGCCCCGTCAAAAACCGGCGTGGCAATGTTAAAGCCAAGTGCCTTGGATGCCAGACTTAAGTGGATCTCCAGTACCTGTCCGATATTCATACGGGAAGGTACACCCAGCGGATTCAGTACGATATCCAGCGGACGGCCATTCGGCAGGAACGGCATATCCTCTACCGGAAGTACACGGGAAACAACACCCTTATTACCATGACGGCCGGCCATCTTATCACCTACAGAAATCTTTCTCTTCTGGGCAATATAGATACGTACTGCCTGATTTACACCCGGAGACAGTTCGTCTCCATTCTCTCTTGTAAATACTTTCGCATCCACAACAATTCCATATTCACCGTGCGGTACCTTCAGGGAAGTATCTCTGACTTCTCTTGCCTTCTCACCGAAGATAGCACGTAACAGTCTTTCTTCTGCGGTCAGCTCTGTCTCTCCCTTCGGAGTTACTTTACCAACCAGGATATCTCCTGCGCGAACCTCCGCACCGATTCGGATAATACCCCTGTCATCCAGATCCTTCAGTGCATCATCCCCGACGCCCGGGATATCTCTTGTAATCTCTTCCGGTCCAAGCTTAGTATCACGTGCTTCTGCCTCGTATTCTTCAATATGAACAGAAGTATATACATCATCCTGAACCAGTCTTTCGCTCAATAATACCGCATCCTCATAGTTGTAGCCTTCCCAGGTCATGAAACCGATCAGCGGATTCTTACCAAGTGCGATCTCCCCATTGGAGGTAGACGGTCCGTCTGCAATGACCTGACCGACTTCTACTCTGTCACCCTTGAATACAATCGGTCTCTGATTGTAGCAGTTGCTCTGGTTACTACGCATGAATTTGGTTAATTTATATTTCTTCCTGGTTCCGTCATCGTGGCGAATTATAATTTCATTGGAAGCGGAACGCTCAACCACACCCGCCTGCTCTGCAACTACACAGACACCAGAGTCTACAGCTGCCTTTGCTTCCATACCTGTACCGACAACCGGTGCTTCCGTTGTCAGAAGCGGCACTGCCTGACGCTGCATGTTGGATCCCATCAGCGCACGGTTCGCGTCATCATTTTCCAGGAAAGGAATCAGAGCCGTCGCTACGGAGAATACCATCTTCGGAGAAACATCCATGTAGTCGAACATGGTACGTTCATATTCCTGTGTCTCTTCTCTGTAACGTCCGGATACATTCTTACGAAGGAAATGTCCTTCTGCATCCAAAGGCTCATTTGCCTGTGCTACATGGTAATTATCTTCTTCATCTGCTGTCATATATACAACTTCTTCTGTTACACGCGGATTCTTCGGATCACTCTTATCGATCTTCCGGTAAGGAGCCTCTACAAAGCCATAGGTATTGATTCTCGCATAGGTTGCAAGTGAGTTGATCAGACCGATATTCGGACCTTCAGGGGTCTCAATCGGGCACATTCTTCCATAATGAGAGTAATGAACATCCCGAACCTCGAATCCGGCACGGTCTCTTGACAGACCGCCAGGTCCCAGGGCAGAAAGACGTCTCTTATGTGTCAGCTCACCCAGCGGGTTGTTCTGATCCATGAACTGTGACAGCTGGGAAGAACCGAAGAATTCCTTCACAGCAGCCGTAACCGGCTTAATATTGATCAGAGACTGTGGGGAAATCCCCTCCAGATCCTGTGTTGTCATACGTTCACGGACAACTCTTTCCAGTCTGGAAAGACCGATCCGATACTGGTTCTGCAGCAGCTCACCGACTGCACGGATACGTCTGTTGCCCAGATGGTCGATATCATCATCATTTCCAAGACCATATTCCAGATGCATATTATAATTAATGGAAGCAAGAATATCTTCCTTCGTAATGTGCTTCGGAACCAGCTCGTGGAAATTCTTATGGATCGCTTCCTTCAGCTCATCAATATCCCCGGCTGTCTCCTCCAGAATCTGTGCTAGTACCGGATAATAAACCTTCTCTGTCACACCAACTTCCTTTGGATCGATATCTATGATCTTATCAAGATCTACTGCCATATTGGACAACACTTTGATATTTCTCTCCTCGCCGGCAATCCATACGAACGGGACAGCTGCATTCTGAATTGCATCTGCCTTTTCCTTTGTCACTTCTTCACCCTTCTCAGCAATGATTTCGCCGGTCAGCGGGCTCACTACGTCATCCGCAAGTACATGTCCGGCAATCCGGTTTCTCAGAAGTAATTTTTTATTAAATTTGTAACGACCTACTTTCGCAAGGTCATAACGTCTTGGGTCAAAAAACATGCTGGTAATCAGGCTTTCCGCACTGTCTACCGCAAGCGGCTCACCCGGACGGATCTTCTTATATAATTCCAGAAGCCCTTCCTGGTAGCTCGTTGCTGTATCCTTGCCGAAGCTTGCAAGAATCTTTGGTTCTTCACCGAATAATTCAATAATTTCTGCATTCGTACCGATTCCGAGAGCACGAATCAAAACCGTAACCGGTACCTTTCTGGTTCTGTCTACACGTACATAGAAAACGTCATTAGAGTCTGTCTCATATTCAAGCCAAGCGCCACGGTTCGGAATTACTGTGCAGGAATATAACTTTTTACCAAGCTTGTCATGGGCAATGCCATAGTAGATACCAGGAGAACGCACCAGCTGGCTGACGATAACACGTTCAGCACCGTTGATTACGAAAGTACCCGTCTTTGTCATAATCGGCAGGTCACCCATAAAGATCTCATGCTCATTGATCTCATCTGTTTCCTTATTATAAAGCCTTACCTTTACTTTAAGCGGCGCCGCATAAGTTGCATCGCGTTCTTTACATTCTTCAATCGTATACTTTGCTTCATCGATGCAGAATGTAAAATCCACGAATTCCAGGCTCAGATGCCCGCTGTAATCAGCAATTGGAGAAATATCATCGAATACTTCTTTTAATCCTTCATCCAGGAACCACTGGTAGGAATCTTTCTGGACTTCAATTAAATTCGGCATCTCTAATACTTCTTTTTGCCGGGAATAGCTCATACGCACGCTTTTTCCGCTGTTGATGGGACGAATTCTGTTTTTCTCCATTTGACGTTTCACTCCTTATATTTTTTCCCTTATTTCCAAAAGGATCTGAACTTCCCGGACAAATGGTCCAGGAGATATACTACCCGTTTGAATGCAGAATTATGGCATAAGTTTCCACAATAGTGCATTTTTTAATATAGCACAAAATACTTTTTATTGTCAATACATTTCCCGATAAAAAATGCACAAAAGAAATCAACATATTTTCTCATATAACGACTGTTTTTTTCCCAAAAAGCGTGTATAATAAAAATATAATCAGAATTTTCTGGAGGATACTTATGAAAGTTGCGATTGTCGTCAAATTATCAGAAGACAGATTGAATTTGCAAAATTTTATAGAAAAATACTGTAATGAACATCATATCCTTGCAGAGCTGCATTTCTATGATGATATTCGACTCCTGCTAAAAGATTATGCCCGTTTTATGTTTCCGCTCGTCTTTCTCGATCTGTATCCGGAAGGAGATGCGGATGGGATCGAACTTACCCGAAAACTTCGTAAACTGAACGCGCGCTGCTTTTGCATTTTGCTGGCCGATACCGAAGGCCGCGCCGTGGATGCCTATCGGGTACGTGCTTTTGACTATATATTGAAACCCTGCAGCTATGAACGGGTCTCTCAGTCGATGCGGTCCGGTATTCCATTGTTGGAAAATTTCACAGATATTTCCAGCTATATTATAGTAAAAGAAAGTCGGCACCAGGTAAAAATTCTGCTGTCAGACATCATTTATACCGATTATTACAACCATTATATTCAGATTCATACAGCCGACCGGATGATACGTTCCTACCTGTCCTTTTCCGAATTTTCACCCATGCTGCTTCCGCACCCCTGTTTTCTATGCTGCTACCGCAACTGTATTGTCAACATGGATCACATACTTCGGATCGAGAATCAGGACTTTCTTATGGACACCGGTGAACGAATCCCTCTTGCAAGAAGAAACCGCTATGAATTGAAGCAATCTTTTGATGATTATACCTTCCGCCAGCACAATCGTGCTCGTTTGTCCACTGCCGGATTTTAAAACGACATGGTCTGTACTCTCTACAGAACATGTCGTTTTCATATAGTGCTCCTGATGGCACAGGATTCTGATATTCCGTTTCTAATTTATTTCCTCCACATGATGGCAGGCTACAAAGTGACTCCTTCCTATCTCCCTCAGCTTCGGTCCGTCTGCACGGCACTGCTCTGTCGCATAAGGACATCTTGGAGCAAAATGGCATCCTTCCGGAACATTCATTGGACTCGGCAATTCCCCTGTCAGCTTAATCCGTTCACGCGCTCTGGCCCTTTTCGGATCTGCGATCGGAATTGCAGACAATAATGCCTGTGTATATGGATGCAGAGGATTGTCATACAACTCGTTGCTCTCCGTTATCTCAACCAGATTGCCCAGATACATGACACCGATTCTGGTACTGATATAACGCACCATGGACAGATCATGCGCCGCAAACAGATAGGTCAGACCGAATTCATTCTGCAGATCTTCCAGCATGTTCACTACCTGTGCCTGAATAGACACATCCAGGGCAGCAATCGGCTCATCACACATGATAAATTCCGGATTTACACTCAGAGCTCTGGCGATACCAATTCTCTGTCTCTGTCCACCTGAAAATTCATACGGGAACTTGATCAGATCATCCGACTTCATGCCTACCTTATTTAAAAGGTACTCCATCCTGTCCTTCCGCTCTGCTTCCGGCATACCGATCTGCTTCAGCGGTTCGTTAAGAATTTCTTCTACATTCCAAAACGGATTCAGTGCAGAATATGGGTCCTGGAAGATAATCTGCATTTTATTCTGAAATTCTTTCAGCTCAGCCGGCTTTGCATTTGTAATATCTTTTCCTTTATAAGTAAGTATTCCGTCTGTTACATCGTACATACGGATCATCGTTCTGCCAAGGGTAGATTTTCCGCAGCCGGACTCGCCCACCAGACCGAAGGTTTCTCCTTTACGGATATCCATTGTCACACCATCTACCGCTTTTACATACTTTGTTTTTCCACCCAGGAATGTCTTGACCGGGAAGTATTTTTTCAATTCTGATGTGGAAATAAGAATTTCTTGACTCATTTTCCTTCCTCCTCTATTCCTGTGTATTCAGAAAACACATCGCCCTATGCGTCTCACTGAACTGCTGATACTGAGGCATCTCTGCCCGGCACCGCTCCGTTGCATATTCACAGCGTTCTGCAAATGGACATCCATCCGGCGGATTAATGAGCGAAGGCGGGAGTCCGGCAATAGACTGGAGCCGCTCTCCTTCTTTCAGCTCTAAAGAAGGGATCGCCCGCAGGAGTGCCTTCGTATATGGATGCTTCGGATCATAGAATATCTCTTCGGAAGTTCCGCTTTCCATAATCAGACCACCGTACATAATCGCTATCCTGCTGCATACAGTAGCCACGACACCCATATCATGTGTAATCAGAACAATCGAAGTATGATATTCCTTTTCCAATTCCTTTAGCAGATCAAGAGTCTGCGCCTGAATTGTTACATCCAATGCCGTTGTAGGCTCATCCGCAATCAGAAGCTTCGGTTCACAGGCAAGCGCCATCGCAATCAGTACACGCTGCCGCATACCGCCGGAAAATTCATGCGGATACTGCTTTACTCGCTGTTCCGGCATTGGAATCCCGACTTTTTTAAGCATTTCAACTGCCTTTTCCTTTGCTTCCGTCTTCGTACAGGTACTGTGCCTGAGAATAACCTCTTCCAGCTGCCTTCCAATTTTCACCAGAGGATTCAGGGCTGTCATAGGATCCTGGAAAATCATTGTCATTTCTTTACCGCGCATTTTACGGTATTCGTCTTCGCTGAGTCCGGACAATTCCGTCCCATTCAGCCTGACCGCATCGCTGCTTACCTCGGCATTCTCCGGAAGAATCCCCATAACCGCTTTCATGGTTACGGACTTTCCGCTGCCGGATTCTCCTACGATTCCGACAATTTCTCCTGCACCAACCGACAGGCTGACTCCGCGTACAGCCTGCACTTCCTGGCCGCGGCTTTTAAATACGGTTCTTAAATTTTCGACTTCCAATACATTTTTATTATTCATTTTTCTCACCTGCCGTTATCTTAGGTTCTACGAATACACGCAGCACATCCCCCAGCTTATTGAAAGAATATACTGTCAGAATAATCAGAATCCCCGGAAGCACCGCCATATACGGAGCTTTCTGCAGATACTGCTGTGAGCTCTGCAGCAGACTTCCCCAGCTGGACATCGGTGCTGCTACACCAAGTCCCAGGAAACTTAACGCACTTTCCGTCATGATGGCACTGGCAATCGCCGCTGTAGCCGCCGTAATAATTGTCGGAAATACGGATGGGAGCACATGCTTAAGCATGACCTCAAACGGATTCACACCGATGAACCTGGCATACTGTACATATTCCCTTTCTTTTGCAGACAGCACCTCCGAACGCACCAGCCTGGCAATCTCCATCCAGCTGAACAGACCGATCACAATAATAATGGACAGCAGCCCCTTCTTAAAGAGAAGTCCAAAAACAGTTACCATAATGATCCATGGAACGGCCGAGAACACATCCACCAGACGCATCAACAGACTGTCGATTATGCCGCCGAAATACCCCGAAATCGTTCCCACTGCCACTCCTATAACAATAGATGTCAGCATCGCCAGAACACCAACCAGCAAAGAGACACGGCCTCCATACAATACACGCACCAGATAATCACGTCCCAGTTCGTCAGTTCCGAACCAGTGCGCACCGGAAGGAGCCTGCAGCTTATGCGCTACATCAATAGCATCCGGATCCACATTTACAAATACAATAAACAGGCTGATGCAAATAATCACAATCAGATAAACAGCCGCAAAAATCGCCTGTCTATTATGTTTAAATTCGTACTTGACATTTTCCAGTCTTCGATTCTTTTTCTTCATGCTCTCACCTCTATTTCATTGACTTGATTCTTGGATCTGTCAGACAGTAGAGAATATCAGAAAGCAGATTTCCAAGGATAACCAGTGTACCCGAAAGTACAAGAACGCTCATGACGATGGGATAATCCATCGCCTGGATCGCGCTTACGAAGTAAGGACCAATACCTGGCCAGGAAAAAATCGTCTCTGTAATCACTGCACCGGTCACCAGCATCGGAAGAGCCATACCAAGCTTCGTGATCAGTGGAATCAGAACATTTTTGCTGACATGTTTAAAGAGAATTTCCGCCTTCTTGGCGCCAAACGCCTGCTGTACAATTACATAATCTTCCTTGAACTGGCTAATCGTGGAGCCCCTGACATAGCGTGTCAGATCCGGCAGGAAGCCTATTGTCAGAACAATGTACGGCATCGCAAAATGTCTCATAAAATCGGCAAAAGAATGCTCCAGACCGATCGTATGCATTCCCATCAACGGAAATATCTTAAGCTTATAGCCCAGGAAATACATAATAATCATGGCAAACCAGAACGTCGGTGTTGCAATTCCAATAGAGCACATGCCGTCAATCAGCTTGTCGGGCCACTTATTCTTATGGCTTCCGGCCAGCAGTCCGAGCACAATGGACAGCAGATATGCTGTCAGATAAGAAGGAACAACCAGCTTAATCGTTGCCGGAATACGAATCTTCAGATCGTATTTTATACTGGTATGAGACAGCAGAGAGTATCCGAAATCCCCCTTCAGGACATTTCCCACCCAGCGTCCATACTGGACAATTACCGGATCATTCAAGCCGTAAGCTTCTCTTTTCGCTTCAACCTCTGCTTTGGTCATATCCGGTGTTGTAATAGAGTCGATCGCATCGTATGGTGCAAGATTGATCAAACCAAAACAAATGAGTGTAATCAACAGAAGCAGCGGAACTGCCTGCAGAATACGTTTTATAATGTACTTTAACATTATTTTTCCTCCTCAACGCATGGCATCAGGATTCCGATGCCAATAAAAAGGGGACATATAAAACGCCCCCTTTTCATTTTATACACTATTATTTCAGCTCCAGCTTAGACAGATCTCCAAATGTATAGATCGGTACTAATTGTGCATCCTCAATGCCTTCCACACGGGCACTTGTAACCAGTGTTCTTAAGTTGCATCCAAATGGGTAGAAAACAGCTTCTTCCGCAACCTTCTTCTGAACTTCTGTATAGATGTCTTTTCTTTCTGCTTCATCCAGAGTTGCATTTCCTTTTGCAAACAATTCATCGATCTCTTTGTTATTGTAGTTGATCATATTGTCTTTTGTAGAAACGAACAGCATAGAGTACATATCCGGGTCAACGCCCATTACATATCCCCCAAGGAAAATATCATATTCCGTATTGCTGTTGTCATATGCCACCTTCATATAAGCAGCCTGATTCATACCGACCAGTTCCACCTGAATTCCGATTTCTTTTAGCTCTGCCTGAATCGTCAGTGCCTGGTTCGTCTGTACAGCATCTTCCTCCACATAGCAAAGCTTCAGAGACTTGCTGCCATTTGCGGTCAGTTCTTTTGCCTTATCCAGGTCCTGATCCCATTTCTCAACATCTTCCGTATAGAATCCGTTGGTTACCGGAAGGAAGGAGTAGCATAATTCATAGAAATCGCTGTCTGTGTAAGCTGCCAGCATGATCTCATCCCGATTCATCGCCTGCAGGATACCTTCACGATATGACTTATCTTTCATATTCTCCGTCATCGGATTCAGTCTCATATAAGAGACACGACCTTCGCTGTAATTCGTGATATTAAAGCTGTCGTTGTCCTGATAGGGATCCAGCATATCCGGAAGACCAATCCACGCATCAATTTCACCATTCTGCAATGCCAGAGTTGCTGTATCATTGCTCTCAATAATTCTGTAAACAATGGTATCAATCTTAGCCTCACCATTCGCATAGTCTGAATTCTTTTTGAATTTCAGATACTGGCCTGTCTTGTATTCTTCTAACACATATGGACCTGATCCAACTACTTCTTCTTCCAGCATGTTTACATCGAAGGTATTCTTTTCTTCAAAGATGTGCTTCGGCAGAATGCTTATTTCAGAAGAAAGGATTTCTGTTACGCTTGCGCTTACGGATGGCAATGTAAATTTCACAGTTGTATCGTCAACCGCTTCTACCTGAATCGGCTTGCCGTCAATGTAGAGATTCTCGGTCTCTGCATTGATGCTGTCATAGGTAAATGCAACATCCTCCGCATTAAGTGCTTCGCCATCGCTCCACTTCAGACCGTCTTTCAGCTTCATGGTGTAGGTCAGTCCGTCTTCGGAGGCCTCCATGCTTTCCGCAAGAATGTAATCCACTGTTCCATCCGGATAAATGTAATATGCCGGTGCATACAGAAGATGGCAGGTCATCAGGCCCCATCTGTCATCTGCAGTCAACGGATTCAGTGTATTACCGGTATCTCCGCCGATTGCATACGTAAAAATACCGTCTGTGCCTGTCGCTTCCTTACCCGCGCTGCCTTCTGCAGCCGCCTTTGATTTTGCTTCTTCTTCCGGATCCGCGCTGCCACAGCCGGTCAATGCAGTCACTGCCATAACTGCGCAAAGCAAAATGCTTACCAGTTTCTTTTTCATTTTTTATCTCCTTTGCTTGTAAATTACCGGTTTTCCGGTTCCATTACTTCAGCAAATACTATACCTTTTTATGTCTAATATGTCCAATTGATATAGTTGATAAGATAAAATAATATATAGGAAAAATCTATCAATATTGATCTTTCTTCACTTTGCAGGATTTTTCACGCCGAATCAGCCTTCTATTTTTTTGCTTAAAGTTTTCGTTGCAATGATCCTTGCCAGGAACTGTTTGGTGCGTTCCTCCTTCGGATGGTTAAATATCTCATCCGGAGTTCCTTCTTCCACTACAACGCCTCCATCCATAAAAATAACTTTATCAGCAATATCCTGTGCAAAGCTCAGCTCATGCGTAACTACCAGCATTGTAATTCCACGCTTTGCCACATTCTTCATAACTTCCAGTGTCTCATCAATCAGCTCCGGATCCAGCGCAGATGTAGGTTCGTCGAACAGGATCACCTCAGGCTCCAGAGCAATTGCTCTGGCAATTCCTACACGCTGCTGCTGCCCGCCGGAGAGTTGTGACGGATAATAGTCATGTTTATCCTCCAGTTTTACCCATGCAAGTGCTTCCTCTGCTTTCTTTCTGGCCTCTGCCTTTGGCATTTTTTTCACGACAACCAGTCCATGCATTACATTTTGCAGTGCTGTTTTATTAGCAAACAAATTATAATTCTGAAATACAAATCCCACTTTTTTCCGGATTTCATGTATTTCCCTTTTTGATACTTTCGTAAAATCGATCGTCATATCTCCAACCGTCAGCTTCCCGCTGTCCGCTCGTTCCAGAAAATTGATGCATCGGAGCATGGTTGTTTTTCCGGAACCACTTGGGCCAAGTACAACCACCACCTCATGTGGCTGAACCGTAAGCGAAACATCGGTCAGTACACTCAGCTTTCCGAAGCTTTTTTTAATGTTTTTAATTTCTATCATTTTGTACTGATTCCTTCCATCAAATTCACCACATAATTTACAGTCACTTTAACACCCATATCCAAAACTCCCTCATCTACGTCAAAGCGTTCGTTATGATGCTCGGCTCCGCTTCCATATTCCGGATTTTTAATTCCCAGAAGTGCCAGCACCCCCGGATATGCCCGCAGGTATCCGCCAAAGCTTTCGGAAGCATACCACATCGGGAATTCTTCCGGTACTGCCGCTTCTCCGTAAATTTCACGGGCTGTTGCTTTTGCCAGTTTTGCATGGGCTGCACTGTTTACTACCGGCGTTCCGATATTACCGGACATTTTACTGCAATCGACAGTACAATTATGCATTGCTGCAGTATGTTCTGCCACTTTAATTACAATCTGCTGTGCTTTCTTTCCCTCTTCTATGTCAAAGTAACGCATAGAACCTCCAATATATGCCTCTTCCGGAAATACATTGAGAGATTCCCCTCCACGGATGGACGTTACGCCAAATGTAACGGTTTTCTCTACATCCAGCTGATTCACAAACGCCCCCGGAATATTCGCAACAATTGCTGCAGCCGCAAATACCGGATTAACAGACAGATCCGGTCTGGATCCATGTCCACTCCTTCCTTTTACCGTCATAATCAGCGGACCAAAACCTGACATGCAGGCGCCCTCGCGGATTCCGATTTTTCCGGATTCCAGAGCAGAATATACATGTAGCGCCCAGGCCGTATCCACTCTTCTTCTGCTCAACGCCTCCATCATCTGCCTATAACTGGAGCCAACCTCTTCTCCGGATTCGAAGCAAAAATAAATCGTACCTGTAAGCTTTTCTTTCATCTCGCAGAGCACTTCCATACTGCCAAGAAGCATTGCAGAATGTGCATCATGACCACATGCGTGGCATGTATTCTTCTGTTCAGAAATGCAATTTCTTTTTCTGCTCAGATTCTCTGGATTTTCACTAAGCGGCAGCGCATCCATATCCGCCCGCAGCACAATATGCGGCCCTTCCTTTCCAGTATCCAGAGTCGCAATCATTGCAAAATTCGTTACATTCTCATAAGGCAGACCCATTTTCTCTATAAAGCTGCTGATATACTCATGCGTCTTATATTCTTTTCCACCAAGCTCGGCAAAGGTATGTATTGTTCTTCTGTGCCGGATGACCGCATCTTTTACACGATCTGTCTGTTCCATGATCTCTGATAATTCCATTTCTGCCACTCCTTATACCATACTCTATACCGCCTGTTTTACGCTCTTCGAAAAATATCTTTCCAATGCCTTGCTGATCTGTTCAATGATAATCCCAATTACCCAGAATACGATTGCAGCCGCCAGATATGCCTCCAAAAAGCAATAAGCATCCTGTGCTGCATCCGTTGCACCTTTCAAAATGTCGCTCACACCCATTACATTTACCAGGGCAGTCGTCTTCATAAGAGATAAGGTGCTGTTCGTGAGTGTTGGAACAACTACTCGAAACATCTGCGGTAAAATAATATCCCGAAATGTCTGAAATGCGGTCATTCCTACTGCATAACCGGCCTCAAACTGCCCCTTTGGGATCGCCAGCAGACCACTTCGCAGCACTTCCGAAATTCCCGGAAGCGCAACAATACAGAGCGCAAAGATTGCAATATAGATCAAATCGACATCCCGAATAGTCATATTCAAATGAAAAAAAGCAATGAAATCATTAAATTTATAAGTATAGACCATAATACAGATCAGGAGAATCAAATTTGCCGGAAACGCCTTGCAGAGAGCAATCAGCGCATCCAAAACCGGTGCCAGAACCGGCACCCGGTATGTCCTGGCCAACGCGATAAACATCCCCAGGATGGTACAGATCACCAGAGTTGCCAGACACATCACTAAATTTTTTGGAATTTTTTCAATGGCGGCCTGCAAACATAAAATAAAATATCTTCCCTCAATCATGATTCACTTCGCCTCCGCACACGCTGATATCCGTTCTGATGTCCAAATGCCAGTCGTTTATTTACATATTTAAAAATCACTTCCAATGCAAGGCTGATGATCGCAAACACAATCGCACAACAGATATATCCTTCCAGAAGATGTCCCCGTGACGTACTGATATTCCGCGCCTTCCCTACCATATCAATGACATTGACCATATAAGCTAATGCCGTTGCCTGGAACAGACCGATGAACATGTTTCCAAGCATAGGCAGGGAAATTTTCAGAGCCTGCGGGACAATAATGTCCCGCATCGTCTGAAAGCCTGACATTCCTACCGCATATCCGGCCTCCATCTGCCCGGCCGGTACCGCCAGAATGGAGGAACGGATTGTTTCCGAAAGGAAAGCCGATATATTGATACTATAAGCAACGAATACAAAAATGACCGGATTCCAGTCGTATGCATTAACTCCGAACTGTTTCATCAAAATCGGAAGACCAAAGTAGACAACAAACATCTGCGTAATTACCGGAGTACAACGTACATAGGAAACATACACAGCCAGAACCTGTTCTAATAACGGTATTTTCTTTAATCTTGCGATTGCAATTGCGAACCCAAGCAAAAAGCTTATAATAAATGGAACGAATACCAGTTCTAACGTAACAGGAAATTTTGCAAATATATCCGGGAAATAATCCACAACGTATTTCCATGAAAACATGTTACGTCCCCTTTCTCTTAAACATCTGACTCCCTATTACTCCGGAATAGTAGAATAATCTGCATCAAACCAGGCTACGGAAATATCTTTAATCGTCCCATCTTCACGAAGTGCTTTAATTGTAGCATCAAAATCTGCCTGCAGGTCGTCATTTCCCTTCTTAAGAACTGCATATGTACCGCAATCTACATCACCGTCCAGAAGTCCCACCGTTCCAAGCTCAAGATCTGCATCCGGATACATATCAATATATTTCGTCTGAAGATCAAACTGTGTATGTGTATATGCATCATAAAGTCCATTCTCAATACCCGCTATAATAGCTTCTGCAGACGGCATTGTCTCCTGCAGGATAATCGGATTGTCCGGATGTTCTTCATTATATGCTGCTAACACCTTACCAATATTATCTGCTTCAGAATTTGCCAGAGTCATTCCCGCTACACTCGCTATATCGGTAATGTCGGTACGACCTTTCTTGTAGATAAAACGATATTCGCCAAAATACATTAATGATTCAGAAGATACATTATATTTTTCAGCACGCTCTGCATTATATGCCAAATGATGAGAAATAATATCATACTTCCCAGTCTCCAAACCTGCAAACAGATTATCCCAAGAGTCACATACAACCTCGACCTCATATTTATCAGCCATTTTCTCCGCAACCTTCAGGAACAAATCATACTCATAACCTGCCGGTTTTTCATTCTCATCCAGATAGCAGAATGGCTTGTATGCATTTCCTATTGCAATCGTAATCTTCTGCTTCTCTCCGGTCTCCTCCTGTTTATCTGTAGATTCCTCCTGCTTTTTTTCTTCAGAATCCTTTGTGTCATCGGAGCTGCCGCACCCGATCAGCATAGATACCGCCATAACAACGCACAACAAAATACCCAAAAACCTTTTTCTCATCTCGAGTCCTCCTTTTTCTTTTGTCTTCGGAACGCCCCGTTCTTTGTATTAACAGTTTTCCTGGTGCAGAAAGATCATAATACTTAACAGTTTATTCCGTAAAACTTTACTCTAGTTTATAATCTCTTGTGCATTTAAGCAAATTGTTTTTTCTTATAATTTGTTGAATATATTGATGTTTTCTATGTTTTCTGTATTTCTCTGATTTGCTGTCCTTTTTTTCTCTATTTCTTTTATTTTCTGACATCAAAAAGGGAGCCTTGCTCCATGGTCAACTGTGCGGCCACTTTGCAAGACTCCCTGAGTCTTCTTAGAGAATATCTGATCAGCAGAATTATTTAACTGCTACTTCAGCACCTTCAGCTTCTAACTTAGCCTTGATTTCGTTAGCTTCTTCCTTAGAAACGCCTTCCTTTACTGCCTTCGGAGCGCTGTCAACAAGGTCTTTTGCTTCTTTTAAGCCAAGGCCTGTGATTTCACGAACAACCTTGATAACTTTAACCTTAGAAGCACCTGCTGCTACTAATTCTACAGTAAATTCTGTCTGTTCTTCAACTGCTGCTGCCTCTCCGCCTGCTGCTGCAACTACAACGCCTGCTGCTGCGGATACACCAAATTCTTCTTCACATGCTTTTACTAATTCGTTTAATTCTAATACGGATAATTCTTTGATAGCTTCAATAAATTCAGCTGTTGTTAATTTTGCCATTTTTCTTACCTCCACATTTTATTGGTTTGACTTTGTTTTCTGATCAATTACTCAGCTGCCGGAGCTTCTTCTGCTGCCGGTGCTGCCACGCAGTTCTCAGCGCCGCCGTTTTCAGCGATCTGATTAAGAACACGTGCCAGGTTGGTAATCGGAGACTGTAAGCTTCCAAGTAACTTGGAAATGAGTTCGTCTCTTGACGGGATCTTGGACAGCTCTGTAAGTCCTTCTGTACCATATACTGTTCCTTCTACCACGCCTGCTTTCAATTCTAACGCTTTAGCATCCTTTGCAAATTTGCAGAGAATTCTTGCCGGAGCAGTTGCATCGTCTTTAGAAATAGCGATTGCACTCGGTCCTTCTAAGAATTCGTCCAGTCCTGCATATTCGGTACCTTCGAATGCTCTCTTCATCAGTGTGTTCTTGTAAACTTTGTAGATCACACCTGCTTCTCTTAACTGTTTACGAAGAGCTGTATCCTGCTCAACAGTCAGACCGCAGTAGTCAACAAGTACAACGGAAGCAGCATCCTTGATGTCTGCAGCGATAGCCTCAACGATAGGCTGTTTTAATTCTACCTTTGCCATTTTCTAGTGCACCTCCTTGTAGATTTTGCACTGCCAAAAAGAACTCCTGCGTCAAAGACACAGAAGTTCTGAAAATTCGTATTACGTGAATTTATCCTTCCTCGGTAGGCGTTTTCTCCTTATGCCTTACAGCACCTACTGTCTTCGGCAGTTCCATCTAGCAGATTACCATAGAACAAATAAACTGTCAAGATATTTTTTACCAAAATCCACATTTTTCTGTATTTTATTTGCTGTCTTAAGCTTAGGTCATCGCCGCTCCATCTACAGACAGGATCTCGCCTGTCACGTAGCTTGCCATATCGCTTGCCAGGAACAGGAAGGCATTTGCTATATCCTCCGGTTCTCCGACTCTCCCAAGCGGAATCGTTGCAATCAGCGGCTGAATCACTGCATCCGGCAGAGCTGCTACCATATCGGTACGGGTAACACCCGGCGCTACTGCATTCACACGGATATTGTCTTTGCCTAACTCTCTTGCCAGAGACTTCGTTAATCCATTTACTGCGAATTTAGAAGCCGGATAACCACATCCGGCCGGCTGTCCATACAGGCTGACCATAGAGCTTGTATTCAGAATCACACCGCCGCCCTGCTCCTTCATAATCTTTGCAGCTGCCTGTGCACAGATAAATACAGAATTTACATTCAGACGAATAATCTTCTCAAAATCTTCTGCCTTATAGTCATACAGCTTGTCTCTTGCAGAAATGCCCGCGTTATTCACCAGAATATCCAGCGCACCATATTTCTCTTTGATCTCTGCAAATGCTTCCGCTACTGCTTTCGCATCCCCAATATCCGGGCACATGCCATCTACCGGCCACTCCGGATTCTCCTCTTTTAATGTATCCAGCGCTTTCTTTACCGTGTCCTCACGAGAACCGAATAAAACGACTTTTGCACCATTTTCCAGGAATTTTTTTACAGTTGCCAGACCGATTCCTCTGGTTCCGCCAGTTACGACTGCCACTTTACCTTTTAACATAGAGACACCACCTTTTTAATAATAGTAATCATTATCTTTATATAAAATATACTATGTTTTTCAGGACTTGTCAACCTGCAGGGACATATTTCTAAAAGATGAACAAAAACCGCCAAAGTGATTTCCCACTCTGACGGTTTTTTCTATTGCTGTTATTAAGCTAATTTCGCCGGGTTGATCTTTACGCCAGGTCCCATTGTAGAAGTAAGTGTTACGCTTCTTAAATACTGACCTTTTACAGCTGCCGGTTTTGCTTTCATAAGAGCATCAATAAGCGTCTGGAAGTTGTCCGCTAACTGTTCTTCTGTGAAAGAAGCTTTTCCAATCGGCACATGGATAATGTTTGTCTTGTCCAGTCTGTACTCAATCTTACCAGCTTTGATATCATTGATTGCTTTTGTAACGTCCATTGTTACCGTACCAGCCTTCGGGTTCGGCATTAAGCCCTTCGGTCCAAGGATACGGCCCAGACGTCCTACAATACCCATCATATCCGGAGTAGCAACAACTACATCGTAGTCGAACCATCCTTCATTCTGGATTCTCGGAATCAGTTCTTCTGCTCCTACAAAATCTGCTCCTGCTGCCTTTGCTTCTTCTGCTTTAGCATTCTTTGCAAATACAAGGATACGAACCTTTTTACCTGTTCCGTGTGGTAATACAACAGCACCACGAATCTGCTGATCAGCGTGACGTCCGTCACAGCCTGTTCTGATATGAGCTTCGATTGTTTCGTCAAATTTAGCTACTGCTGATTTCTTTACTAATGCAACTGCTTCAGCCTTATCGTAAAGATTTCCTTTTTCGATCAGTTTCGCAGCTTCAATATATTTTTTTCCTCGTTTCATCTTTTAATAACCTCCTAGTGGTAATATCGGGAGCGAGCCCTCCCACGTCAATAAAGTCTCTGTTCAGTGCTTACTCTACTACAGTTACACCCATACTGCGGCATGTTCCTGCAATCATGCTCATAGCTGCTTCAACGGATGCTGCATTTAAGTCAGGCATCTTTAATTCAGCAATTTCCTGAACCTGAGCCTTTGTGATTGTAGCAACTTTGGTTCTGTTCGGAACACCTGAACCGGATTTGATCTTGCAGGCTTTCTTAATCAGAACTGCTGCCGGCGGTGTCTTCGTTACAAAGCTGAAACTTCTGTCGTTATAAACTGTGATTACTACAGGAATAATTAAATCTCCCTGGTCTGCGGTTCTGGCATTGAACTGCTTTGTGAATTCCATGATGTTAACACCATGCTGACCAAGAGCAGGTCCAACCGGAGGAGCCGGTGTAGCCTTTCCAGCAGGAATCTGTAATTTGATATAACCTTGAACTTTTTTTGCCATTTTATTGTACCTCCTTGTGGTATTTGCGGGGATTTCCCTCCCACTTTAATGTTACATAATCTGTTACATTTTTTTAACTTCTGCGAAACTGATTTCTACCGGTGTTTCGCGACCGAATAATTCAACATTGATCGTCAGGCTCTGCTTCGGTACATTCATGGACTGAATGAGGCCGACAGTTCCTTCCCAGGCACCTCCGGTTACGGTAACGGTATCGCCAACTTCGAAATCCACAACAACATTTTCTGCCTGGATTCCCAGCGGTCTCATCTCTTCTTCCGTAAGCGGCACCGGTTTGGATCCCGGTCCAACGAAACCTGTTACTCCTCTTGTATTTCTGACAACATACCAGGTATCATCATTCATAATCATATGAATCAGGACATATCCAGGAAACAGCTTCTTCTGGGCTGCTTTCTTGGTTCCGTTCTTCAGCTCTATGACTTCCTGCATCGGAACCTGAACCTCAAGAATCTGATCCTCCAGATGGCGGTTCTCTACTGTCTTATCAATGTTGGCTTTTACTTTGTTTTCATACCCGGAATAAGTATGAACTACATACCATTTTGCCTCTGACATAAAATCACCTTTCATACTTGCCCTTGTTTATCAGTTTCTATTTCACCAATAAATCAATTCCGTATTTTGCAACGATATCAACCAGTGAGATAAGCGCTCCTAAAATAACAGAAACAAAAACAACTGCTGCAGTCTGCTTTCCAAGTGTATTCTTGTCTGGCCAAATTACCTTTTTAAACTCATGCTGAACACCCTTCAAGAAGCTGTCCTTCTTCGGAGTTTTCTTCTTCGTATTTTCGCCCATACATTCACCTCTTAACGACTACTTCGTCTCTTTGTGCATAGTGTGTGATTTACAGAACCGACAATATTTCTTCGTTTCCATACGTTCCGGATGTGCTTTCTTATCCTTCATCATAGTATAGTTACGCTGTTTACATGCCGTACATTCCAATGTGATTCTTGTGCGCACAACTTCCACCTCGCTTCATGTTTAATTTCACTACATGTTGTTAGTTACATGGCAGCTTGCGAGACTGCCCATTTTTAGGCATAAAAAAAAGACCTACTTCCATTCGCCTGATCAGTATATCACAGGATATATGATAAAGTCAAGATCTTTTTCCAATCCGCTCGCCCATATGCACAAATGTCTCGTATCCCATCTGAGAATGTATCAGAATATCTCTGTCCAGAACAGCTTTCCCAGGCTCCAGCAGCAGAATAACTGTAGAGCCTCCAAACTCAAAATGTCCCTTTTCCTGTCCGCGCTGTACATATGCCCGTTCATGTTCATTGACAATTTTTCCGACCATCAGTGCGCCAACTTCCATCGTCAGAATATCACCGAAATGTTCCGAGCGCAGGATGGAATATTCCCGTGCATTCTCCTTGTAGATCGGATATACATCGTTCGCTGCAGGGTTAACCGTATGCAGAATTCCTTTCAGCTTCCGATTATGAGTCTTTTTTCCATTGTCTACATAACAATATCTGTGATAGTCCTCCACCGTAAGCCGGAAAACGAGTGCCTGACCACCCGTATACTTCTCCACCAGCCTTCTGTCCCTGAGAAGGGAATATAAGGTATACTCTGTATGCTTAATATAAAATGCCGTATCACGTTCTATCTGGCAGACCGTCAGACGGCTGTCACACGGTGCAATCAAATGCTCCGGCTGTCCATCCACAGGATGTGCTTCCGGCTTCATTTTCCTCATAAAGAAATCATTATAAGAGGTAAATTCCTGCTTCTCACAGGCCGACAGATCAATTCCATGTTTTTTTACAAATGGACAGATCAGAAGCTTTGACAAAGGACTGTTCAGCATTGCTCCTCCTGCTTTAGAAACCGCAGGGCATACCAGCAATTTCAGAATCGTCCGGCCCCATGCACTTTCATATAATGTCTTTAGAAATCGATCCTGTAAAGTGGTTTCTCCATATCTGTTTCCCTGTCTGTCAGCATAACGCATTCCCAATCCCTCCTGCTGATAGTCTGTTCACCGGCTCTCGTGCCCTCTTCTAAATAGTATGCAGTACCTTCCATACGGCAAGCGCCACGACGGCCACTAACACTGCAAGCATTTTATTTCCCGGCTTTTTTATCTCGAAATTGCACACAAATAAAAGCCCCGTCAACGCCATAGTGCCTTCCAAAAAGCAGTAGAAGCTCCCCTTCAGACATGGGCGAAGCAGATAGGTCAGCGGCAATACTACAGAGCTTGACGTAATCGGCAGCCCCTGGTAACATTTTCTCGCTTCTTCTGTACTATCCTGCCGTTTCTCTTCCATCACATTAAAATACGCCAGTCTTATCACGGATGCCACTCCGAACAACACCAAAACTGCTCTTCCATGCCAGGATCGTACACCAATCTGATAGCAAATTAATATCGGAAACACGCCAAAGCAGACCACATCACACAGAGAGTCGATCTGAATGCCAAAGCGCTTCTCCTCTGCTGTCCTGTTCTTTTTCGTCCGGGCGATCTTTCCGTCGAACATATCGCATAATCCGGAAACTGCCAGGCAGAAAATTGCTGTTCGAAATCTTCCTCCCACTGCCGCCATCATCCCCAACATCGAAACGGAGAGACTGATATAGGTCATCACTACCGTATAATCATAAAATCCTAACACTGTACTTTCCTCTCTTTTCCTAATGTAAGCTGTCCTACCCCAGTCAACGCTGCACACATCAGAAGCTGTATATAATATCCCAGTCCTCTTGCCAGAAGCATACCCGGCAGCAAAAGCTTCGTTCCGAATACCGGTACAAAAATAATCATAAACAGCTTTTCACTGATTCCCATCCCTCCCGGAAGTGGAAGCATATCTACGGAAACAGAAATTGCCGCCTGTAGGAATACGATTCCCCACATGGAAAATCCGTGCAGATGGAATGCCCTGTATACAAAATATGTAACAAAAAACAATGCAAATCTCTGAAACACCGTAACCAGGAAGACATTTCCCATGACTCTCGAATGTGACTGCAAATAAGCAGCAGCCTCCTGATAACTCTTCATAGCGCCGCGCAGTTTTTCCATTCGTCCTGTCTTATGCTTTAACATATGCAATTTTTCCAGAAAAGTCAACCCCTTTTCCGCAAGTGTTTCTGCCAGCGTCGGATGAAATGCCAGCACCAGCATCATCGACACACAAATCATATTCAAAAAAATACCCAGGTAAAATACCGGCAGGATTCCATGTAGATACCGCTTCATAAATCCCCGGCCGAAGAGCAGCAGGCCGATTCCAACTACCACCAGCACCATTTTATAGGCAATCGTCACGATCATCAGTACCATTGCCGAGACAGATACCGGTATTTTTTCTTTCCGGAGATAGTAGATCTGCATCGGCTGCCCGCCGCTTGCAGAAGGGGTAATGCAGCTGAAAAAGAATCCCACGTTGGAAACCAGAAAGCATTTCCACTTTTTCACGTGGACCTTAAGGGAATCCAGAAGATAATGTATGATAATGGACTCCGCCCATACAAAAACAACCACACAAACCATTCCCAGAAGCAAGTACCGCTTATCCGTCTTCCGGGCCAGCGCCATTACCTCTCCAGAATCTTCCCCCTGAAACACACCGTACACTGTGCAGGCAAAAACCACAATTAAAAATATTGCATCCAACAATATTTTTTTTCTGTTTTTCATATATTTCTCCTCCTTGCCTCAGTATAC
>DNJM01000179.1:3842-4247 GCA_003489085.1 Lachnospiraceae bacterium | reverse complement strand
CAATACGGCTCGCCAACGCTCAGATCCTGTGCACTCTTAATCATTGTGTAATGCTTGCTTGTGGAATCCTCATCCTGAATGATGATATACAGACCTGTACCATATTCAAAACTGGTCGTCTCATAGAAGGTGCCATTTCCCTCGTATTCGCCCTCTGCCACTGGGGAGGATGATACAATATAGCGTCCTGCATGATTGTATGCATCAATGGCTTCCTCGGTCAGCTGATCGGAAACATCCACATTCTGTGTAGCCTCATCGAGTCCTTTATGTGCGCCATACTCATTGTAAACGTCTGTCATAGGAGCTGCCATGACAGTGGTTCCTAATGCTGTTATAAGTGCAAGTGTTAAAGCTAATGTTTTCTTTTTCATGTTTTTATTCCTTTCTACTACAATATATTTA
>DNJM01000179.1:0-3542 GCA_003489085.1 Lachnospiraceae bacterium | reverse complement strand
TTCTACTACAATATATTTATGGTTGATATACCTAACAGACAGTTAGGTTGTGATCCATCTTGTTGCTTAAACTGTTAGAATGTATGGAACAATCGGTATATCGGTTCCTTCCCTGTTTTCAATGATTCCATTACTTCTTTGTCAAATCAATTATCCGCTCACGATTAGTACAAGCTAGAGGAAACCAGATCTCTTGTCAACTCTGTGATCGCATCCTGAATATAGCCAGGCTTATACTTCTTATTCTGTCCCTGACCGCCTTCTACTGTGATCACATCAGTGGAATGATAACCTGTTTGCTGACCTGGCTGTGTCCATACCAGATTTACCCACAGAGTATTTTCCATTGGGGATGCTTCGATGGCTGTTACTCCGATCTCGTTGAACATTTCACCTGGGAATCCAACCAGTGCAACATCACCGATACGCATTACCTGAAGTGCCATTTCATAGTCGCTTCCGTCCACTGCCGGAATTGTAGTTGTGCCATACTCAAATCCAAGATCAATATTGCCAGTCTCTGTCTCGATATTCTTAACTGCTTCTACTGTATCAAAGTACAGAAGTTTTCCCATCCAGTCGAGTACCTCGAGGGATCCCTGCGTTGTGGTTTCTTTTTCACCAGTCTCGATGCTTGGCGTAAAGAACTCATTTCCAAACAGAGGATTCTGGTCTCCTGCTGCGCCCATCAGGAACATAGCAACCGCACCTTCATTCTGGGACTCCAGAGCGTTGCAGACATAACCGCCTATATCGCTGGAAATACCAGTCTTTCCATCCAGAACCTTGTTTGCATACATGATTACACCGTGTACTGCATAGTTCACAATAAAGGCAACCGGCTCACCGGTCTCTACACTGCTGAAACGGATAGCAGCCAGCGTCTTATCTGAGAAGCCGTCAAAACCGTAGCCCTGACTCCAGTAATACGTTCCGTCTGGATTCGTATATTTTGCATTTCGGTTTACGTTAACATAGCTGTCCGAATAACCGATACCCATCGTCACAGGTTCCATATTTGCAATTGCTTCGTCAGCAGCCTCCATCAGCTGATCGTATACCAGGCGTCCCCATTTCTGGAGATTCGTTACCTCTGCATCGCTCTCATCAAATGTAATGTAGCTCATGTCAATTTCTTGCGTAATCTCAGGTGTCGCATGTGCATGCGTTGCCGTATAGAAAATATTCTCCACAGGCACACCTGTATGATCGCTCAGCTCCTGAGCAAACAGCGGACCATAAGGACCCTTACCTGTTTCATTCGAAACGATCAGTGCGGTATTTTCTCCATCGTTCATAGCAATGACTCTGGTGTGCAGCGGATCAATCACACCTTCCGCAGTTGTACGACCAACCGCATCAATCGGAAGCATTCCATTTTCCTCTGTCGGGGTAATATCACGGACAGCTGCGCCAGCTTTCAGCTCATATACAACCGGTGCCTGCGGACCTCCCTGACCTCCTTGACCACCCTGACCTTGACCTGCTCCGCCTTCTGCTGCTCCTGCAGTAAGGGCAAGGCTCAAAATCATGGCTGCACTTAATCCTGCTGCGATTAAATTACGTACTCTCATGTGTCATCCTCCTTTTTCCTCGTTAAACTTGGTATTGTTTTTGACGTTTTGTCTAATCACAGTATAAAATACAGAGATCAATTTATGCAATACTTTAGAATTCGGTTATTTTGTCCCTCTCCCGTTAGACATAATCACTATTCCACCGATTTCCCCACTTTTTTATCTAGTAGGACAAAAAAACGTATTTCAAAATAGTCATGTCATTTTTCCTCTTTACCCACAATGGAAACTGGGGTATGATAGATATTGTAGAAGTGTAGATATTATAGAAATATAGATATTATAGAATTTAAGGAGGAATTATCTGAATGAAAAAAAAAGGAAGCCTGTTTCTCCTGCTATTATGCATCATCTTCTCTTCTCAACCGGCATCTGGCACGGAGACGGATGCTCCTGTCATTGCCTGTATTATTCCTTCTTATTCAGATATCGTCTTTTGGTCAGATATTGAAAACAGTATGTATCAGAAGGCGAAAGAATTGAATGTTGAACTGCTTATGCTATACACAAAGCACACCAATCCCAGCCTTGCAATGGATCTGAACGAAGCGCTGTCCATTGCCATTTATTCGGATGTTGATGCAATTATTACCTCTTACACCCTGGCAAATCCCGAGACAGATGACATGCTCGCTGCTGCATTAGAAAAAGAGATTCCGGTCATCATGATTGACTGCGACTGCCCTGCACAGCTGCGTTCAGCATACATAGGAATTGACAATGAAGCGGCTGGCTTCAAAATCGGTCAGCTGGCACTTGATGCGATGGAAGGCGAACACAATGCCTTGCTCGTATATTCCACCGAAAGCCCAAACCGTGAAAATCTGCTGCAGCGCATCGAGGGCATCCAGCATGCCTTTGAGCACAATGACCACAGGCTTCAGGAATATATTATCAGCAACTATTCTGTTCAGACGGTGCGCGAAATAAGGCAGCTGCTTACAGAAGATCCTTCCATTGAAGCAGTCATTGCCATCAGCGAAAACAGTACACTGCTCTGTTCACAGGCGATCTCCGGTTCCAAGCGCACAGATACGGTTCATCTGTATGGCTTTGATGAATCGGAAGATACACTGACTCTGCTTGAGGAAGGCAGCATAGATGCGCTGGCCTGCCAGATTCACAGTGAAATGGGAGATTTAAGTGTGGAAATCGCCAACCAGCTGGTAAGTGGTGATGAGAATGCTGCTGGTATCCATCTGATTGATTTTGTGGTACGGCAGCCAAAATAATACGGGGAGGTTTGCGAATTGTCTGAAGAAATCATTACTTTTGGCATCGTTGAAGATGAAACCATCGAAAGAGAAACTATGCGTCTGTTTATTGAAAACAGTTTTCCCGATGTCTGTGTCCTCTGGCAGGCAGAGGATGGGAAAAGCGGGCTGGATGCCTGGACGAATCAGCCTGTCCATGTGTTGATCGTTGATATCCACATGCCAGTCATGGATGGACTGAGTCTTTGTGAACATCTGAGTCATCTGCAATGTAGCAGTGTTATCGTGATTAACACTGCCTACGACTCCTTTGCCTATGCCAGACGTGCTATCTCTTTTCATGCATTTGACTATATTGTAAAGCCTGCGGATAATGCAGAATTATATGAAACCCTTAGCAACTGTATCGCTGAGGCACGCCATAGAATGGCCGTACATCGCCAGCAAACAGAGCAGTCTCAAATCACCCGTGGTCTCGGACGCCTTGCTGTGGCAGAGATGATCAAAAATCCACGGGAAGCGGTCAGCTCAACCTCCTATCTGGAACCCATGGGCTGGCCAGAGGATCACAGCTATCAGACAAGAGTCGTTCACTTTCTCTCCTCCACACCGCTGGATGCAGAGCACATGCATACGCTGGAAGAAAGCCTACGCTTTTTTTCTGATACGCTCTGGCTGGTTGCCTCTGATTTTGAAAGTCCCAGACATATGATCGCTCTTGTAGAACCCAAGCATCCGATTTCTCCCCAGA
>DNJM01000218.1 GCA_003489085.1 Lachnospiraceae bacterium | reverse complement strand
GATCACACCCTTTAAGAGCATCAGAAATTCCGGAATCACTTCCTTGATATTATCCGCAATAAATACCTGGTTATTATATAATTTAATAGTACCTTCAATAGATTCATATTCCATATTGATCTTCGGGAAATACAGAATTCCCTTCAGATTAAACGGATAGTCCATATTCAGGTGAATCCAGAATAGTGGTTCTTTATAATCCAGGAACACCTTACGGTAGAAATCCAGGTACTCTTCCTTCGTGCATTCATTTGGATGCTTCGTCCAGAGCGGGTGGATATCATTGATCGGAACCGGACGCTTGTTGATCTTTACTTTTTCGCAGGCCGGTGAAACCTCTACCATTTCCTTCTCACCGTTTTCATTCTCCTGCTCTTCCATCTTGGCATCTTCATGAATATGCTCTACAACTACATCGTCTTCCGTCAGCTCCTCTTCCGGAATCGTTTCATACTCCTGTTCCGCATCCGCATTGGACAGAAAGATTTCCGTCGGCATGAAGGAGCAGTATTTTTCCAGGACTTCACGTACGCGGTATTCATTTGCGAATTCCACACTCTCTTCATTTAAGAACAGGGTAATCTCCGTACCGACTGTCTCCTTGGAGCCTTCCGACATCTCGTACTCCGTACCGCCATCACAGGTCCAATGCACTGGTGCAGCTCCCTCTCTGTAAGAAAGCGTATCGATATGCACTTCATCCGCTACCATAAAAGCGGAATAGAAGCCGAGTCCGAAATGGCCGATGATCTGGTCTTCATTCGTCTTATCTTTATATTTTTCCAGAAACTGAGTGGCTCCGGAAAATGCAATCTGCGTAATGTATTCTTCTACTTCTTCCGCTGTCATTCCCAGACCATTATCGATGAATTTTAAGGTCTTTTCCTTTGGGTTCACAATCACTTCAATCTTCGCTTTATACTTTTCCGGGAAAGTGTATTCTCCCATCAGTTCCAGCTTCTTCAGCTTGGTAATGGCATCGCATCCATTAGAGATCAGCTCACGGATAAAGATATCGTGATCAGAATACATCCATTTCTTAATGATTGGGAAAATGTTTTCACTGTGAATTGACAGGCTACCATGTTTTACTGCCATATCTAACACTCCTTTATTATCAATATAGTTTTCAGCTTTTACCGTCTAACACATATAGTAATACCTGAAAAAAGAAATGTCAACAGAAAATTAGCACTCTTTTTGATAGAGTGCTAATAATCCTGTGAACTTTATGAAATTTTTCTAAACTCTGCTCTCTTTTCTGAATGCTCTCTTTTTAGCAGCCATCACGGTACATGCTGCTACAGCCATGATGCAGATCCATAATACAGTCTGCGCCGTATCTCCGGTAGCCGGAACGCCAGAAGCTTTTCCGCTCTCCTTATCTCCGCTTCCCGTGTGATTGTCATTTCCACTGTTATCTCCACCTCCCGGAGTGGTCGGCTGAACCGGAGTCTTCGGAATCACCTCTGTTTTCACATCGCCGCACACCTCGCAGACAGCCTGCTTTTCTCCGTCTGTTTCCGTAGTTGCTTCTTTCACGATTTCCCATTCGCCGTAAGAATGTCCGGCTGCTTTGATCGCTCTTGTGCTTACTTCACCACAGCGTGTACAGATAGATTCTTCTTCTCCGTCCTCGGTACAGGTCACTTCTTTCGTCACATTCCACTTCACATAGTCGTGTCCCAACGGTTCCATTTCACGAAGAGTTGTTTCTCCACACACCTGACACTTCGCAGTCTCAACACCTGCTTCGGTACAGGTTGCTTCCTGTGTGACCTCCCACTCACCATAGGTATGCGGTAACGGATCTGTTACCCGTGTCTCCATTACCTTTCCGCACATCGTACAGCTCTTCTGCTCTTCTCCGTTTTCCCGGCAGGTCGCTTCTTTTACGACCGTCCACTCACCCGGTGTATGGGCAATCAGTGCAATCTCTATTACCTTAAATGCTCCACATTCCGGTTCTGTACAATATACTTTTTTACTTCCTTCTTCTGTACAGGTTGGATTTTTTGTGATTTCCTCTTTTCCACTAAAATCATGTGTATGAGATTCACTTAATTGAGGAAGTTTTCTTGCCTCTACCAAATCACATCTTGTACAGGTTCTTGTTTCTTCTCCGTCTTCATGGAAGGTTGGTTCTTTCGTCACTTCCCATGTACTCCAGTTATGTCCTAATGCCGGAATCTCTGCTTCTTTCACCTCATAGCCGCAGTGGGAACATTTCTCTGCTTTCATTCCTGCTTCGGTACAGGTTGCTTCTTTTATTACTGTTTCGACAAAATCATGTCCTGATTTTGCTATTGGTTCCGTCTCCGTTTTATTACAGTGCGCACAGATTCTCGTTCTGCTTCCGTCCTCTGTACAGGTTGCTTCTTTCAAGGTTTTCCACTCACCCCAGTCATGCCCCAGAGCCGGAATTTCCTCTGTCTTTGTCTCCTGACATAATGAACAAGTATAAGTCTTCACTCCCGCATCTGTACAGGTAGCTTCCGTTGTTACCTTGCCTTCATCCCAGTTGTGATTGCAGTATTCCGGAAGCTGCTCGGAAGAGATGATAATAACCTTTGCATTCCCCTGGTATCTTCCGGATCCTTTTGTGAATATCTCATCAAAAGTACTTTCTTCGATCTCTTCTTCTCCCGCATAGAAATAATTGCTATTCTTACCACTGATATCTGTAAAGTACATATTCGCATAACCACGAACGGTCGGCGCTATTTCACTTTTTACTGTAGAGTTCTCTACCGTAAGATAACCCTCTGCACCGGCAAAAGTGTTTCCTGCTCCGATTCCGACGGTCCGCCCGCCGATCAGTGAGATAGCAACATTAGAATTTTTAATAACAAGTCCTGCCCTCTGAGCATCAATTCCCACGTTGTATCCCTCTGCTCCTGACGCTGCTCTATTTTCAATACGAATGTCCGAATTTTCAATTACGATATCCTCTGCATCGCCATACAGACTATTTGTTATACCATAGAATCCGCTGGCAGAAATATTTTCTGCCTTCACACGGATCTTGCAGGACTGAATACTCAAACCATAACTTCCAACATTATTAATTCCTGCTCCATACCCATCCGGACTGCCGCTGCACTCCAGCGTCAATGCCCCTGGGCCTTCAATCGTAAGGTTATTATCAACACTGATCCCGCTGGCTTTATTAACAACAATCTGATTATCTCCTTCCAGCTTTAATGTCAGTTTCTTATTAAAGGAAGCAGCGGAAATTCCATTCTTCCCTTCACCAGACACAATTCTGGCATTCGTAAGCGTTAATGTATTCGTACCGGCATCATAGGCTACACCTTCCGGAAGTGACTCTCCTGTATACTCTCCTTCTTCAATAAAGTCGATCCCGCCAACGGACAGCTGAGCAAAACTACCCAGATCATATGCCTGCACAGTTTCTTCGGCATGTACAGCCGTACCCAGAATCAATGCCAGCACGCAGACGACTATCATCATTTTCCCTTTCTTCATATCTCTTCTTCCTTTCATAATGGTAAATTGATCCATGTCCTATTATACCACCTGTACAAAATCACTTATGTTCCAATTCCGTCGGATCAGTGTCCAATTTCGTTCGTGACATTCAAACTGATTAACGTCCGATTTCGCTTGTGACATTCAGACTGATCTGCGCCACAAAATTTCCATCTTCGTATATGGTCTGAAAATCCCCGTGATACTTCCCCGCGATGTCTGTCAGAATCTTGTGTCCGTACCCGGTTCCCCAGATCTTATTCTCACGATTTTCAAGAGCGGTATTCTTACATTTTATGATCAGGTATTCCTGTACCATGCCGCCCTGCAGTGCAATGCCGCCTGTCTTTCCTTTTTCGTTCACTTCCCGGCAGGCACGTATGGCATTATCCATCAGATTTCCGAAAATCATACACAGATCCAGATCCGCAACCCCGACCGTATCCGGGAGCATTAACTCTACCGAAAACGTAATGTCTTCGGCTTCACATATTTTCTGCTTCTCTGTCAGGATTGCATTGATGATCGGAATCGGACAGAACGGATATTCTCGGGTGGCGCTGATGCGCACCGACAGATCCTGAAGCACCGTTTCCGCTTCAGCGGTTTTTCCCCCTTCCAGAAGATTCATGACCGACGTAAGAATCGTATCATAATCGCGGCGCAGACTTTCCATTTCTTCCCGGCGCTCCTCAATCTGCTCATAATGCGCCTTTTCCACACCCCTCACGATCTGAAGTTCTTCAACCTTATGTTCCGCTTCCCGTTTCTCAAGCTGGCTCAGATACAGCATTACCATCGCAAATTCCAATAAGGTAAACATGGAAATAAAGACAAAATAACTGAAATGACCCGCCGATTCCGCCGAAGTCTCCCCACCCCTCATCACTCGGATCACGATAAACAGCACAATCGACTGAAGCATCATCGCAAGCCACACCGGACTGATTTTTACACGTTTCTTTTTCCAGACCCTCATCACAGCGATGGTATAAATGATATTCAGCAAAATGGAAACGAGTGCAATCTCCATGGTTCTTTCCGCTATATGTCTCAGGTAATAGGCGTTCGCCCAGTCATTGACCTCGGACGGAAGTCCAAAAACTACAATAAAAATAAAATCTGCCAGAACATTCTGCAAAATCAGCATACTTACATGCGCAACCTTTACCCACGCCTTATCGCTGTAGAAATACGTCAGCATCAAAACACAGCACAGCGATATACAAAGCGGATTTCCGATCGAAAGGAACCAGCCCGGCACCGGAAGCAGACATTTCGCACATGTAAGCAGACAGAGAATCCCGGACCAGAGTATCGTTCTTTTCCTCTGTGACAATCTGTCGTCCCTTCCCGTAAGCAGTCTGTCCGCACATACAACCAGCACAATCAATGTCATGCATTGTGCCGCCGCCGAAATCGCCTGATAAATAAAACCTGTCTCTCTCATACTTTTTTTCTCCTTCTATCATAGTTGGGGGCTTCTGACCCCAACACCATATAACAGGAACTTACTTCTCTGCGCCGCCGATGCGCTGTTTCAGCTCCCTGATGACCCCTGCCGCCTCATCGGTATTTCCGTTTTTCGTAAGGAACATGACCGATGTAAGGATATTATTGTAATCATGCCGCAGCTTCGCCATTTCCTCCCGGCGCTCCTCAAGCTCCTGATAATGAATCTTTTCCTCTTCTATGATCTCCCGAAGTCTTACAACTTCTTCCAACTTCTCACGTTTTTCCGACCGGCTTAAGTAAAGCGCTGCCAGGGAAAATCCCAACACATTCAGGATACAGCAAAATCCAATATAGTAATCAAAAAACCTGTTGGTATCCCGCGCCTCGCGCACGGCCCACACACACGCCAGCATCAGCATACACTGAAGCGCTCCCACAATCCATACCGGACTTACCTTTTCCCTTTTCTTCTTCCGCATTCTCAGAATAATCATGGTGTAAATGACATTCAGCATAACGGACAGCATCGCAACCTTCGCAGATCTTTCCGCCATATACGGATTAATGAACGGCGACTGCATCATATCCAGATTTTTGATTTCCCCCAGAACGATCGCAGCGATCACATCTGCCATAGCGTTCTGCAAAACCAGCATAACTGCATGCGTAGCTTTAATCCACACCTTATCGCTGTACAAACATTTCAGCATCAGTATATAGACCAGAATGATAAGGATTGGATTGATCGTAGACGAATAAATTGCCGGGAACGGGACGAAGCATTTGATGCATACCACCATACTTCCAAATACGGCCCAAAGTACAAGCCTTTTCCCCTTAGACGCCCTGTCGTCTCTTCCCGTAAGCAGTCTGTCCAGACAAACCCCGCTCATAATGACGGATATACTCTGTGTTACCGCACAGATAAGTTCATAAATAAAAACATTCCCACTCATACTTTTTCTCCTTATGTAAATGCCCCAAAGACTTACTCCTCTACGGACTCGATGCGCTCCTTTAACGCTCTGATGACACCTGCCGCCTCATCGGTATTTCCGTTCTTCGTAAGGAACATGACCGATGTTAAAATATTATTGTAATCATGCCGCAGCTTCGCCATCTCCTCCCGGCGCTCCTCAAGCTCCTGATAATGAACCTTTTCCGCTTCTATGATCTCCTGAAGTCTTGCCGCTTCCGCCTTTGCTTCCTGTTTCTCTGACTGACTAAAGTACAGCACTGCCAGAGAAAATTCCAGAACTGCCAGAATACAAACCAGCATAAAATATTGATCAAAATTCACATTCGATATTTCCCGGATTGTCCATATTCCTATGAGTATCAGCAGTAACTGTGTGATTACAGCTACCCATACCGAACTTATTTTTCTCTTTTTTTGTCTTTTCAGCACGACAACCGTATAAACAATATTAAACAGAATCGCCAGCATCGTAACCCGGGTTACTCTTTCCGCCAAATATGGATTGGCAAACTGCGACTGCCATCTGCCCATCATCTCCACGTTTTTTATTTCGCCGAAAATCACTGCCATGATAAGCTCTGACATCGCACCCTGCAGCAACAGCATACTGGCATGAACCAGCTTGATCCACGCCTTGTCACTGTAAAAATAGCTCAGGAGCAAAATATAATACAGTGTCCACCCACTCATACTTATCACAGAAGCAAGGACGCCCGGAATGGGAGACATGCATTTGACACACACAAGCAGACTGCCTGTTATGGAACAGAGTAAAATTCTTTTGCTCTTAGAAACCCTGCCCTCTCTTGCCGTAAGCAGCCTGTCCAGACATACCACCATCAAGACGGTATGCATGCTCTGCACTACGGTAGAAATTATCTGATAAATAAAACCATTTCCAATCATTTTTCCCTCTCTCTATATAACCGCAAAGACTTATTCCCCTGCGCCGCCGATGCGTTCCTTAAGCTCTCTGATCACACCTGCCGCCTCATCGGCCTTCCCGTTTTTCGTAAGGAACATGACCGATGTTAAAATATTATTGTAATCATGCCGCAGCTTCGCCATCTCCTCCCGACGCTCCTCCAGCTTCTGATAGTGAACCTTTTCCTGCTCTATGATCTCCTGAAGTCCGGCGACTTCTTCTAACTTCTCACGCTTTTCCGACCGGCTCAAGCAAAGCGCCGCCAGGGAGAATTCCAGAACAGTCCAAATACAGGAAAGAATTATATAAAAGTCATAATACCCTCTGATATCACGCATTTCAGAGACAGACCACATGCATGCCAGCATAAACATCCCCTGAAGCATTCCCGCAATCCATACCGGACTTACCCTTTCCTTTTTCTTCTTCCGTATTCTCAGGATAATCATGGTGTAAATGACATTCAGCATGACGGACAGCATCGCAACCTTCGCAACTCTTTCCGCCATATACGGATTAACAAACGGCGACCGCATGTCCAGATTTTTTACTTCACCCAGAAATAACGCGCCGATCACATCTGACATGATATTTTGCAAAACCAGCATCGACACATGGGTAACCTTGATCCACACCTTATCGCTGTACAAATATTTCAGCATCAATATATACATCAGGCTCATAAGGACTGGATTGATTGTAGAAGAATAAATTGCAGGAAACGGGACAAAGCATTTCATACATACCACGATAACTCCAAATATAGACCAAAGTACAAGTCTTTTCTTCTTAGAAGCCCTGTCGTCTCTTCCCGTAAGCAGTCTGTCCAGACATACTCCGATCACAATAACGGATATACTTTGTGTTACCGCACAGATCGTCTCATAAATAAAACCATTCCCGCTCATCCTTTTTCTCCTATAAACATTGTAAAGGCTTATTCCCCTGCGGCGCCGATACGCTCCTTTAACGCTCTGATGACACCTGCCGCCTCATCGGTATTTCCGTTTTTCGTAAGGAACATGACCGATGTGAGAATATTATTGTAATCATGCCGCAGCTTCGCCATCTCCTCCCGGCGCGCTTCCATCTCCTGATAATGAACCTTTTCCTGCTCTATGATCTCCTGAAGTCGTACTGCTTCCGCCTTCGCTTCCTGTTTCTCCGACTGGCTTAAATAAAGCATCAGCAGAGAGAATTCCAAAACAGAACCAATACAGACAATCATGAAATACCTGTCATAATCCTCATTCATGTCCGGTAGCCTCCAGGTCTTCCATACCGCCGCAAACACAAGAAAAAACTGGAGACTCACCGCAATCCACACCGGATTTATCTTTTCCTTTTTCTTTATTCTGAGCACAACCGCCGTATAGATCACGTTCAGCAGCGCCGACAGCATCGCAACACTCAAACATCTTTTGACCATATAGGGATTTGCATAATCGCAAAGAATTTCATTTCCAATCTCACCAAAAATCACCATGTGAATCAGATCTGACAGAACATTTTGCAGAATCACCATACTGGCATGCGTGAATTTCAGCCATACCTTATCACTGTAAAAATATTTCAGCAGCAGGACATAATAAGTGCTCTTAACTGCTGTATTTCCAATCGATAAATACCAATCAGGCATAGGAAATAAGCACTTGAACAGATCCAGTCCACAGCCCAGGACAAACCAGAAAGCAAGTCTTTTCCTTTTGGAAATCCTGTCATCTCTTCCTGTCAGCAGCCTTTCGATGCAGGCGCCCATCACAACCTGACTCATACCCTGAGCAGTCCCGCAGATAAACCGGTAAATAAAGCCTGCCTCCATCATATTCTCTTACCCAGATGCAAAAAATAACTTTTTTTCACCTTTTCCCTATGTATTTTGCTAATCGGCACCCGTCTCCCGTCCGGGAAACAAATTTCGTTTCCCTCAATATGTTTGATCCGATCCATATTGACCAGAAAACTTTTGTGGCATTGTATAAAAGAGGCCGGGAGCTGCTTCTGAAAGTTGCTGAGCTTATCATAGACAGAATACATCTGCTCCTCCGTGTGGATAAGCACTCTGTGGTTATCACTTTCCAGATACCAGACGCTGTCCGCTCCTATCATATGCATTTTTCCTTTGACCGAAAAACTGAGCATGTGCTTCGGTATTCTCATTTGACAGATCTTATCCAGATATTGTCCCAGAATCTCTTTGTCCAGAGGCTTCATCAGATATCCCGCAAGATTCGCGTCATTCAGAAAGATCTGCTGTGCATACCGGTCGTGATACCCCGTCACATAAATCAGCGGAATCTCCGGCGCTTTCCGAAAAATCTCTTTTACATACTCTATCCCGTTCTCCTCTTTTTCCAGTTCTATATCCATGAAGATCGCATCAAAATCCGTCTTCCCCTTATCGATATCTTCCATCAGATTTTCGGGATTCTCATAAACGTCCACGCTTTCTACCCTCTCGTCCGTTTCCAATACTTCTTGCATTTCCCGCAAAAACAGGACGCTGTCGTCACATACCGCAAGTCTCAACATCTTTCCACCTCATACGCAAAATATTCCTGATTATAAAACCATTTTAGCATTATAGGCCTATCTATACAAACGGAACGATATTCCAATTCCGTTGAATCGGCGTGTAATTTCGTAATACAAGTTCAAAAAGAAGGCCTTCTCTTCCACGAAACAGAAAATTAGCACTCTTTTTTCACCAGAGTGCTAATCATCCCATACACATTATAAATTTTTCCAGTTCTCTACTCAATACTCTTCAGAGATTCCACCATATCAATCTTCTTCAGCTTAAAATACATAACCAGATTCACGATGATGGAAAAACCAATGGTGAACAGCAGGCTGTACAGATAGCTTTGGAAATTAATATTTCGTCCAAACATCACTTCTTCCACCTCTACAGTAACGATGACGTACTGATGCAGAAGCCATCCCATTACACATCCGCAGGCGGCTCCAACCAATGTCAGAAGAACATTTTCCCGGTACACATAAGCCGCCACCTCGCCATCATAGAACCCAAGTACCTTAATAGTCGCCAGCTCCCGCTTCCGCTCCGTGATATTGATATTATTCAGGTTGTACAGAACGATAAAGGCCAGCGCACCGGCGGATACGATCAGCACCACGATAACCAGATTCAGGCTCTTCAGCATATCATTCAGCCGTTCTTCCATATTATCTGTATAAGTTACATTCTGTACCTCGGAAAAGCCAAGTATCTGTTCTCCGATTCGATAAAGCTTCTGCTGATCATACTCCTTCATTCCCAGATACAGCCCATTGTATGGTGCTGTAGTCCCATATAATTTCTCATATAAGGCACCACTCATATATATGTAATGGCCCATATAGTTCTCACAGACGGCCGCTACCTTCACTTCTTTATCACCCAGCTCACTGTTTTGGATAATAAAGGTATCGCCCACCTCCACACTCAGCATATTTGCCAGTTTTTCTGTCAGGATCACCCCATCATTCGGGAGCGTGTAGGTCTCTTCCGGATTCTGACGGTTTCTGAATACCATGAACTTCTCCAGTTCCTTCGGATCTGCTGCTACGCACAGGTAGGGCTCTTTGGTAATTTTCGCGCTTTTTACTGTTATCATTTTCAGATACACCTCTGCTCTGCCGGAGATCTCTTTATTCGTATCCAGATAGTGCAGCAGCTCCTCCTTCTCCTCTTCCGTTGCATCCTCTTTCAAAAATACGGAAGCACTATGCGTCTGGATTTCCCGATACTGCAGTCTGGCCACATCCATAATCGAATCCTTCAGTCCGAATCCTACCAGCATCAGCGCCATACAGCCGCCGATTCCAATGATTGTCATAAAGAATCGCTTCTTATAGCGGATCAGATTCCGGAAAGTAGATTTCCAGGTGAAATTCATTCGTTTCCATAAAAACGGGATTCGTTCCAGTATGATTCGTTTGCCCTGTTTTGGTGCGGGCGGGCGCATCAATACCGCCGGCTGAGCCGCCAGCTCCTTATAACAGGAGAACAAAGTCGCCGCCGTCGTACAGAAAACTGCCGCCACTGTCGCAATCACTGCGTACTTCAGATTGTACGGAACAACAATATCCGGAATATGCTTATACATAATCTTATAGGCATAGATAATGATAAATGGGAATACCTTTTCTCCGAACAGGACGCCGAACAAACTTCCTCCGATCGTCGCCAGCAGCGCGTAGGACAGATATTTTCCGGCGATAGAAAGCTTATTGTAACCGAGTGCCTTTAATGTACCGATCTGGGTTCTCTGCTCCTCTACCATCCGCGTCATCGTCGTCAGACTGATGAGCGCTGCCACCAGGAAAAAGAGTACCGGAAAGACCTGCCCGATCGCCCGCATACGATCCGCGTTTTCCCCATATCCGGTGTACTCCGGCAGCACACTTCTGTCATTCACATACCAGGAGGGTTCTTTGATGTCTGCAATTTCTTCTTCCGCTTCCTCTATCTTCTGCTCTCCGTCCCGGATCTCCTGTTCCGCTTCCAGCTTCTTTTCCTCATATTCTGTTCTTCCGTCTTCCAGCTTTTTACGGCTCTCAGCAATCTCTTCCTTCGCCTTTTGCAGAGATACCTCGCTCTCTGCCAGTGTGCGGAAGCCTTCATTGATCTGCACCTGTCCGCTGTCAATCTGTGCTTTTGCTTCTGTCAGCTGATCCCCGGCTGCTGTAAGCTGTCCCTTTGCACTTTGCAGCGCAGCCTGAATATCCTTTAATTCCTGCCTTGCCTGAATCAGCTGCTCTCTTCCTGCCTGCAGCTGCACCTCCAATGCCGCTTCCTGCGCATTCAGCTCTTCCTGTGCGGACTCCAGCACCGGCTTCATGGCAACCGCTTCCGTAAGCTGCTGCTGAATCTCCGTCAGCTGCCGGATCTGCTCCGGCAAAGCTTCCAATGCGGCTGCCGTCTCATCCACCTGTGTGATTCCCTGCACGAGCTGCTCCAGACCTGCGTTTCCCTGCTGTATCTGTAATTCCAGCGTCTGTATCACTTCCGGATCTGCTCCGCTTTCTTCCAGCTCTTCCTTCTGCTTCTGCAGACCTGCCAGCTGTTCCTCCAGCTCCGCCTTCTGCAGCTCCAGTGCTTCCTTTTGTGCGGCAAGCTGCTCCAACGTATGATTCTCCTCTGCTGTCTGCTGCGTCTGCTCTGCCTGAGTAAGCTGCTCCGACACAGTCGGCAGCGCAGCTTCCGCCTCCATCACTGCACTTAACTGCGTATTGATCTCCTGCTTCGCCTGGGCAAGCTGCTCCCTGGCTGCTGCTTCCTGGGCAGCAAGCTCCGCCTCTCCGGCCTCGATTTCTGCCAGTGCCTCCGGAAGCCTGCGGTTAAATTCCGCCTCCTGCGCATTCAGTTCCGCCAGATTCGTCTGATACTCTGCCATGCCGCTTTCATACTGTTTCCGCGCTGCTGCCAGATCTGCCTGCTTACTTTGCAGCGTCCTCTTCCCATCTGCCAGAGACTTCTCACCCTCTGCTGTCTGCTTCTCTCCATCCAACAGCTTTTCTTCTCCGTCACGCAGCTCTTCTTCTGCTTCCTTCAGCTTTTCCTCTGCTTCCTTTTTACCGTCCGCAAGCTCCCTTTTCGCATCCTCCAGCTTTTCTTTCGCTTCTCCGGTAATATCCTCATACCGCACCTGGCAGCGATAATCTTCCATCGCTTCGATTTCTTCCACAGTACGTTCTACCAGATTGTCATACTCCTCTGTATGCGACGTAGCCTCTTTGGCACCTTCCGCCATGACACAGATCTCCGTATATACGTCCATATCAAAAGCCTCCGGAATCACCGCCAGAAAGCCTTCTGTCTCTCCGGTGCCGATCAGACTGCTGCCACGACCAAAGGAAATATACCGGCAGCTGCTCCCGGCTCCTACAATCGTATAGTGATCTGTTACCATCGTATCCGTCAACGGATCCTCTGTTCCCGAATGCAGGGTAATCGTATCTCCGATCTGCAATTCATGGGATTTCAGAAAATCTATATCCACCAGGCACTCATCCTTCTTTTCAGGAAGCCTTCCCTCACTGACATCGAACAGATTCATATCCGGAAGAAGCGCCATCACATGCAGTACCTCCTGAACCTCTCCCGCATCGCACAATACATCCGTACTATAGGTTCCTTCCGCCTTTTCTACACTGTCAAGCTTCTGAATGGCCTCCACATCATCGTCGGTGAGTCCAAGTGTGCCAAGCACCTGGATATCCATCAATCTCCATTTATCGAAATAGGCATCTCCGGAATACCGCATATCCGGCTCCGAAGCCCGGATACCTGACAGGAAAGCCACACCCAGCGCCACGATCAAAAAGATGGAGAGAAACCGTCCGCGGCTCTTCTTTACTTCCATATAGAAATCTCGTTGTAATGCTTTCTTCTTATTCACGCCTTATCTACTCCTGTTATTTACCATTCTATTGTCTCTACCGGAACCGGAAATGCATTCCTGGTTATATCGGATACCCGCCCGTTCTTAATCCGGATCACCCGGTCCGCCATCGGTGCAATCGCTGAATTGTGTGTAATCAGTATAACTGTCATCCCTTTCTTACGGCAGGTATCCTGCAATAATTTCAGAATGGCTTTTCCGGTATTATAATCCAACGCACCGGTCGGTTCATCGCACAACAGCAACTTCGGGTTCTTAGCCAGTGCCCTGGCAATCGACACTCTCTGCTGCTCTCCGCCTGAGAGCTGCGCCGGGAAATTATTCAGCCGTTCTCCCAGGCCGACCTCTCTTAACACCTCCGCCGCATCCAAAGGTTCCTTACAGATCTGAAGCGCCAGCTCCACATTCTCCAATGCCGTCAGGTTCGGAACCAGATTATAGAACTGAAATACGAACCCAATATCATCCCTTCGGTAAGAGGTAAGCTGCCGTGGGGAATATTTTGCAATATCCTCTCCATCTACCAGCACCTGACCGCTGGTCGCCGTATCCATGCCTCCTAAAATGTTCAGTACCGTGGTTTTTCCCGCACCGCTGGGACCAACCACAACTGCGAATTCTCCCTTCCGGATAGAAAATTCAATTCCGTTCGCTGCAGCAATCTCTATCTCCCCCATACGGTATATCTTCTTTACATTTGTCAATGTTACAAAATCACTCATGTATTCTGCCTCCTGTCATCCTGCAAATCATCCTACGGGAATCGAATTCCCCTATTGTTTCCTGATCTGATTTCTATTATAATAATACCATTGTTATGGATGATAAAAAAGTTATATTTTTCTAAACAAAGGAGTGTATCAAATATGGAAGACTTACGAATTGTTCCTGCTGACAATGCGGAACTGCTTTACAACATTGCTGCTCTCGCAGATGATATCTGGCATGAGCACTTTACCCCGATTATCGGTGAGCAGCAGGTAGAATATATGCTGGAGAAATTTCAGTCCGTGGATGCCTTAAACCGCCAGATCATGTCCGAAGGCTATGAATATTTCGTTCTGATCTATGAATATCTGATGGCAGGCTATGTCGGCATCAAAGAAGAAGAGGATGCACTTTTCCTCTCCAAGCTCTATATTCATGAAGAATGCCGTGGAAAGCATATCAGTACCAACGTGCTGAGATATCTGATCTCTCTCTGCAAAACACGCGGTCTAAAAAAAATCTGGCTGACCTGCAACAAATACAATGCCAACACGCTGGAGGTCTACAAACATCTCGGATTCGAAATTGTACGTTCCCAGGTAACTGACATCGGAAATGGCTTCGTAATGGATGATTATATCCTGGAATATCCAATTACGGATTAAGTAAACGGGTGCTATGCGTCTTCCTGAAAGGATCCGCATGGCACCCGTTTCTTTCACTATCATATATTCCTTCCAAAAGCTTCTATTTTTGTGCATTTTCAACAATTCATTTTACTACAGCTTTACATTTCATGGTTATTTTGACATTTTATCATATTTTCTTAAAAAAAGCATTGATTTTTCCGAAATATTTGTTATAATAATCATGTTCGTTGCGAAAGACAAGAACAAAACAACCTAATGCGGATTGGTGTAATGGCAGCACAGCAGACTCTGACTCTGTTAGTAGAGGTTCAAATCCTCTATCCGTAGCTTTCGAAGTGTGGCTCAGTTTGGTAGAGCGCTGCGTTCGGGACGCAGA
>DNJM01000175.1:2974-3133 GCA_003489085.1 Lachnospiraceae bacterium | reverse complement strand
GAGCGCGGCATCACAGAGCCGACACCGACCTTCTCCGCATGCTTTGGCCAGGCATTCCTCGAGCTGCATCCGACGAAGTACGCTCAGGAGCTCGTTAAGAGAATGCAGGCAAGCGGCGCGAAGGCTTACCTTGTTAACACAGGCTGGAACGGCACAGGC
>DNJM01000175.1:455-2819 GCA_003489085.1 Lachnospiraceae bacterium | reverse complement strand
ACGGAGCGCGGCATCACCGAGCCTACGCCGACTTTCTCGGCTTGCTTCGGCGCTGCTTTCCTGTCGCTGCACCCCACCAAGTACGGCGAGGAGCTCGTCAAGAAGATGAAGAAGGCAGGTGCCAAGGCATATCTCGTGAACACGGGCTGGAACGGAACCGGCAAGCGTATTTCGATCAAAGATACGCGCGGTATCATCGACGCGATCCTCGACGGTTCGATCCTGAACGCACCGACCAAGCAGATCCCGTACTTCAACGTAGAGGTTCCGACAGAGCTTCCGGGCGTTGATCCGAAGATCCTTGATCCGCGCGACACCTACGCTGACGCTTCCGCATGGGAGGAGAAGGCAAAGGATCTGGCAGGCAGATTCATTAAGAACTTCAAAAAATACGAGGGCAACGAGGCAGGAAAGGCACTTGTTTCCGCAGGTCCTCAGTTATAAGATTTACCGTCTGGTAAAAGAAAGCTGCCGCTTTACGGTTGAAAAACCGGGAAGCGGCAGCTTCTTTTTGTCTGGAGGCATGAAAAGCGCCTGGAGAAATACCTAATATAGAGAATGCAGAAATTAATCGGAAATACATTGCTAGGATTTCCGATAAATGCTATACTATTTCCGAAAGGAGTGAAAATATGACCGATATCAGATATATTTCGACGAAAAAAGCGGCTGAAATACTGGGATTATCAACCAGAAGAGTTGTAGGATTATGCAATGCTGGAAAACTGGAAGGTGTTTTAAAAAAAGGCCGCAGCTGGATGGTTCCAGAGGAGACTGCATATGCTTACATTGGCACTGAAAAACCTAAAGCAGGAGATGGAGAGATCCTCTCTTGCGCAGTTGGGAATACATCCTATGTGGATGTAATAAAGAACAGCTATTATGTAGATAAAACGCTCCTGATCCGTGATTTGATAGATGATCAGGTCCCGGTTATTTTGTTTACCAGACCACGGAGATTTGGAAAAACACTTGTTCTTGATATGCTTAAAACCTTTTTTGAAAAAACGAAAGAGGATACTTCCGTTTACTTCAAAGATAAGCAGATTTGGGCATGCGGCGAAAAATATCAAAAAATGCAAGGCGCATTTCCGGTGATTTCTATCACTTTTAAAGATGCAAAATTTTCAGATTGGGCGGATACTTATGCGGCAATTAAAAATGTGGTTCGTGATGAATTTATGCGGCACGATGAGCTCTTTACAAGCGACAGCCTTAATCCGGTGGAACAGGATTATTTATCCAGGATACAGTCGGATGAGCTGAGTGATGTGGAGTATGCCAGAGCACTCCTGAATCTGGGACGCATGCTGGAAAAACATCATCAGTCCAAGGTCGTCATTCTCATTGACGAATATGACACTCCGATCCAACAGGGACATTCCAGAAGCTTCTATAATGAAGTGATTACATTTATGCGTAATTTTATGTCTGGTGGTCTTAAGGATAATCCTTCTCTTGCCTTTGGCGTCCTTACCGGCATTCTTCGTGTGTCAAAGGAGAACCTGTTTAGCGGCCTTAATAATCCAATTGTAAATTCTGTACTTGATGAGAAATACAGCAAATACTTTGGATTTACCGTGGATGAAGTGAACACCATGGCAGCATACTACGGAAAGGAGGCAAAACTGGAAGAGCTTCGTGAGTGGTACGATGGATACCGTTTCGGAAGTACAGAAATTTATAATCCATGGTCTGTGGCAAATTATTTTTATAATAATTGTCAGGCGAAGCCATATTGGATGAATACCAGTGGTAATGAGATCATCCGGGAGATCATAATATCCCTTACACCGGATATTGCAGAAAACCTTTTTGCACTGTTGCAGGGGCAGAACATTCAGGCATCGTTAAATATGGATGTCATCTATCCGAGGATAACGGATGGGACAGATACGATTTTCAGCTTTTTGCTGCTTGCAGGCTATTTAAAACCTGTAAGCGATGTGGTTGAAACAGAATTTGGAACATTTACGGAGCTGGCATTACCGAATAAGGAGATTCGCAGAGTTTACAATACAGAGATTTTATCCTGGCTCAGGGGGACAGTGGATGGCAATGTCATGGCAGGACTGGAAAAGGCCCTGTATCTGAATGATGGGAAGAAGCTTCAGGAATTTCTCAGAAAATATATGATCACCTGCTTCAGTTGTTTTGATGGAGCATCGGAAGGCTTTTATCATGGCATGATGCTGGGACTGGCAGCGGGCATATCCTCAAAGTATTACATCAGATCAAACAGGGAATCCGGAGAAGGAAGATTCGATCTTGTGCTGGAGCCTAAAGTACATTTTTTGCCGGGCATTATTATGGAATTCAAAGCAACAAAGGAGGAGGCCGGTTTATCTGCATCCGCCGCTGAGG
>DNJM01000175.1:0-135 GCA_003489085.1 Lachnospiraceae bacterium | reverse complement strand
GTTTATCTGCATCCGCCGCTGAGGCGCTCAAGCAGATTGAGGATAGGCACTATGATACAGAAATGAAGGATCGTGGAATCAGGGAAATCGTAAAGTATGGCATTGCTTTTGCAGGTAAAAATGTAGAGATTGCAA
>DNJM01000126.1 GCA_003489085.1 Lachnospiraceae bacterium | reverse complement strand
AAAGTAAGAAAAGCGCTGCCGAAGGATTTTGCCTATGTGATAGAAGAACTGATTACGGAGAAATCAGAGGCGGCAGATAAGGAGATTTATTATAACTCCATCGTAGAGACGATCATTCGAATCGGTCGGGCAGAAAATTTTATCATTGCCATGAGCGAACTGATCCAACGGCTGGTTGTGGATCATTTACATATCGTAGGTGATATTTATGACAGAGGTCCGGGACCGCATATGATTATGGAACAGTTAAAGAAATATCATTCGCTGGACATTCAGTGGGGCAATCACGATGTACTATGGATGGGAGCGGCAGCGGGGCAATTATCCTGTATCGCCAATGTCATCCGGATCTGTGCACGGTACGGCAATCTGGATATTCTGGAGGATGGTTATGGGATCAATCTGCTGCCGCTGGCAACCTTTGCCATCAATACCTATAAGGACGATCCCTGCACCTGCTTTAAGCTGAAAGGATATTCCAGCTATAATTCTGCTGAGATTGAAAATGACATTAAAATGCATAAGGCGATTTCTATCATCCAGTTTAAGCTGGAGGGACAGCTGATACAGAAGAATCCGGGCTTCCATATGGAGGATCGACGTCTGCTGCATCGGATCGACTATGAGAAGGGAACGATTACCATCGGAGAGAAAGAATATGAGCTCCTGGATAAGAATTTCCCGACCGTGGATCCGAAAAATCCATATAAGCTTACAGCAGAGGAAGCAGATATTATGGAGCGTTTGGGGAAAGCATTTGTGCACTGCGAGAAATTGCAGGATCATATGCGCCTGCTGCTGTCAAAGGGCAGTCTGTACAAGGTATATAACGGCAATCTTCTGTATCATGGCTGCGTGCCGCTGAATTCGGATGGCAGTTTGAAATCTGTCCGAATCCATGGAAAGACATATAAAGGAAAAGGCCTGTATGAGGTCCTGGACAGCTATGTGCGGAAGGGATTTTTCGCAGTGGACCGGAAGGAAAAGGAATATGGCAGGGATCTGATGTGGTACATCTGGCTGCATCCGGATTCACCGCTGTTCGGGAAGGATAAGATGGCCACCTTTGAACGCTATTTTCTGGCAGAAAAGGAGACGCATAAGGAGCAGAAGAATCCGTATTATTATCTGCTGGAAAATGAAAAAGTCATGGACAATATCCTGGAAGAATTTGGATTGAGCGGAGAAAGCGCACATATCATAAATGGGCATGTTCCGGTGAAGAGTAAGGACGGTGAGAGCCCGATCAAATGCGGTGGAAAAGTATTGGTGATTGATGGCGGTTTTGCCAAGGCATATCAGAAGGAAACCGGTCTGGCGGGATATACACTGATCTATAATTCCTATGGCCTGATTCTGGCAGCACATGAGCCTTTTGAATCCCTGGAGGCAGCGATTGAGAAGGAGAGCGATATTCATTCGGATACTTTTCTGATAAAACGGACTGCGCAGCGTAAGCTGGTAGAGAGCACGGATACCGGAAAGGAATTAAAGGAGCAGATTGCAGATCTGGAACAGCTTCTGTCTGCATACCGCTCCGGTAAGATTGTAGAAAAGGGATAAGATATAGACAGGGACCGGTAGAATCATTAACCAGTCCCTGAAACCATTTATCGGCAGAATGGACAGCAGTGCAGCATATTGAATCAGCAGAGCAGTTCCTGCTGGTAATCCGTGGCTGTGAGCAACGCATCTACCTGGGTCGATATGCCATATGGCTCCAGAAGCGTCCGGAATGATTGCAGATGCATAAAAGGTTCCCTCCTGTATATTTGTAAGAGTATAGATATAGTATAACAGTTCTTAAGAACAAAACAATAGTAATCAGAAAAAGGATGCCAGTGCTCATGAAATATGCTATAATCCTTAGAAGAAAAGTTATGGAGGACGATATTACATGAGAATAGAGATTCCCGGATATAAAGAACTGGAGCTTTCCTGCCTGGTTCTGGATTATAATGGAACTATTGCAGTAGATGGGACGATTCCGGCAGCCGTGAGAGAACGATTGACGGCATTGGCGGACGAGCTTGAGATTTTTATTGTGACAGCAGATACGCATGGAACGGCAAAGAAGGTATGTGAAGGACTTCCGGTGGAGATTTATACATTTCCGTCCGGAGATGCCATGCATGAAAAAGAAAAAATACTGGAAAAGCTGGGAAAAGAGCATTGCGTCTGTATGGGGAACGGCAGAAATGATATCCTGATGTGCCGTGCAGCGGAATTATCCATTGCCGTAATGGATGCCGAAGGAATGTGCGGCGCCCTTATGGCAGAAGCAGATGTCTGCGTCAGGTCTATGGAAGAAGGATTGGATCTGCTGCGGTACAAGAAGCGGCTGATTGCAACCTTGCGGGGATAGCGTGAAAAATTATGATAAAAAGGAGAACAGGAAGGTTATGAAACATGCACCGCAAAGAGATCTGACATCGGGAAATATTACCGGTACGCTGCTGCGGTTTGCATTTCCGCTGATGATAGGAAATCTTCTGCAGCAGTTTTACAATATCGCGGACACCTGGATTGTCGGGCACTTTCTGGGCTCCGGGGCACTTGCGGCCGTAGGGTCGGCATATACGTTGATGGTATTTCTGACCTCCATATTGCTGGGATTATGTATGGGAAGCGGTGCGGCTTTTGCGATCCATTATGGGGAAAGGAATTTTGAAAAGCTGGGCTGCAGCAGAGCAATCTCTTTTAGCTTTATATCATTGATTACGCTTCTTCTGAACGGGATCGTGTTCTGGCAGATCGATAGAATTATCAGGATATTACAGGTGCCGGCGGAAATTACGGGATTGATGAAGGATTACCTTTGGATCATTTTCTGGGGAATCGCAGCTACATTTTTATATAACTATTTTGCTAATCTTCTGCGGGCATTGGGGAATTCAGTAGCTCCGCTGCTGTTCCTGGGAATTTCCGCAGTACTGAATATTATATTGGATCTGGTCTTTGTAGTGGTGCTCGACTGGGGTGTGAAAGGAGCAGCGGGTGCAACGGTACTGGCGCAGTATGTTTCAGGAATCGGAATTCTGCTTTACACTTTCATACGATTTCCGGAGCTGCGGCTTGGCAGGCGGCATATGCGGTGGGATGTGCAGCTCATCAGAGAGATTCTCGGACTCTCTTCCATGACCTGCATTCAGCAGTCGGTAATGAACTTCGGCATTTTGATGGTACAGGGTCTGGTAAACAGCTTTGGAACGGTTGTTATGGCAGCCTTTGCAGCAGCTGTGAAAATCGATACCTTCGCTTATATGCCGGTGCAGGATTTTGGAAATGCATTTTCTACCTTTGTGGCGCAGAATTTTGGCGCAGGAAAAAAGAAGCGGATACAGAGTGGAATCAAGAGTGCAGTCATTACTGTATTTTTATTCTGCATGGTGATCAGTATTCTGGTGTGTGAATTTGCAAAACCGTTGATGTGTATCTTTGTTGCCCCGCAGGAGACGGAGATTATTGAAACTGGGGTCGGATATCTGACAATTGAAGCATCCTGCTATATTGGAATCGGAATTTTGTTTCTGCTGTATGGATTCTATCGGGCTGTTAAGCGGGCGGAAATGTCTGTGGTGCTGACGGTGATCTCATTGGGAACCAGAGTAGTTCTGGCGTATACGCTGTCAGCAGTGCCGGTGATTGGAGTCAATGGTATCTGGATTGCAGTACCGATCGGCTGGCTTCTTGCGGATATTACAGGAGTCGTCTATTATACTAAGGTGCAGAAGAATTACCTGGATGCAATCGGACAACAGGATAAAAACATATGACAGGGAAGGGGAAAAGTGGAATGCCGAAATCTACGCCATTAAAAAAATACAATAAAAAGAGTGAGTATTCCTATACACTGGGAGCATTTCCTACGATTGAACTGCTGAAAAATAAACCGGAGCACGTGCTTCGGGTGATGTTCCACAGCGATATGAACAGCGACAGACAGGCGGAAATTATACATGAACTGTGTAAGAAGAATCGAATCCAGTGCGAAGTGCAGGATCGACTGGTGGAAAAGCTGAGGGATAAGGAGAATTGTTATGTGATCGGTGTTTTTGAAAAATATACCGGGATACTCCAGGCAGATCAGAATCATCTGGTATTGGTAAATCCGAGTGATATGGGTAATATCGGTACGATTATTCGTACCAGTATCGGATTCTCCGTGCATAATCTGGCTATCATTGAACCGGCAGTGGATATCTTCAATCCGAAGGTGGTAAGGGCCTCCATGGGTGCATTGTTCCGCATTCGGTTCCAGCATTTTGACAGCTTTGAAGCATACCGGAAGCAATATGGCAGGGAGCATGCGCTGTACCCGTTTATGCTGACCGGAGCGGTGCCGCTGCAGACGTATGTTCCGGATCCGGTAAAGCATTTTTCTCTGATCTTTGGAAATGAAGCGACCGGACTCCCGGAAGAATTTGCCGAGGTGGGACAGAGTATCCTGATTGAAAATTCGGACGAGGTGGATTCTTTGAATCTGTCGATTGCAGTGGGATGCGGTCTGTATGAATTCACAAAAAAAAGAAGATAAGCACATAACCAACAATCATAGAGGGGATAATATTACCCCTCTTCTTTTGTCTGGGGACAGAATTGATGAATGAATTTTTTCATTGCCTGAAAGCTTTTATCACTGATATTGTGCTCCATTTCACAGGCATCCGTTGATGCAGTTTCAGGATCGACACCAATACATATCAGCCACCTGGATAATAACTGATGGCGTTCAAAAACACTTGATGCAATTTGTGCTCCCTTTTGGGTAAGGGTAATAAAACCGGCTTTACTTACGGTAATGCATTCGTTTTCACGGAGATGCTTCATCGCTACACTGACACTGGCTTTTGAAAAATTCAACTCTTCTGCAATATCAACAGAACGGACAACAGGAAGTCTCCTGCTTAAGATCAATATGGTTTCAAGATAATCTTCAGATGACCTATTATGGTGCATGATTTTCCCTCTTTCTTAATAATAGCTGGTTATGATTACAATGAATTTATTGTATTATACCAACAGGTTAAAGAAAATGCAAATGATAAAAATTCTCATTTATAGTTATTGACTTATTACTGAGGTAAGTTTATACTAACTTTGAAAAAAGGAAAATAAAACCTATTATTAAGAAAGCAGGTGGGGAAGGATGCCTTTAACAATAGCGCAAATAGGCCAGGAGCTTCCGATCCGAAAGATCGGTGGGAAAGAAGAGACCAGACGTTTTCTGGAAGGGCTTGGATTTGTTATTGGGGGACTGGTGACGGTAGTATCAGAAATGAATGGAAATCTGATTGTGAAGGTAAAAGATTCCCGTGTGGCAATCAGTAAGGAAATGGCTAATAAGATTATGGTCTAAAGGGAGGTAATTGTCAATGAAGACACTGAAAGAAGCAAAATGTGGGCAGACCGTGAAGGTAGCGAAAATTCATGGGGAAGGAGCTGTCAAGAGAAGAATTATGGATATGGGCATAACCAAAAATACAGAGATTTATATCCGAAAGGTAGCCCCTCTTGGTGATCCGGTAGAAGTTACAGTTCGTGGATATGAGCTTTCTTTGAGAAAAGCAGATGCGGAAATGGTAGAAGTACAATAGTACTTATTTTTTGAGTAAGAGTTAGATAAGACTAAAATAAGTTTGCGGTAAGTAATCGAAGAGGAGAATATGTATGAAAGTCAAAATAGCATTAGCAGGCAATCCGAATAGTGGTAAAACTACACTGTTCAATGCCTTGACTGGATCCAACCAGTTTGTAGGAAACTGGCCGGGAGTAACGGTTGAGAAAAAAGAAGGAAAAATCAAAGGATATACAGCAAAGGGAGAGGAAGCTGTTCTCGTGGATCTCCCCGGTATTTATTCTTTATCGCCATATACATTGGAAGAGGTTGTATCCAGAAATTTTCTGATAAGTGAGAAACCGGATGCGATCATTAACATCATTGACGGAACGAATCTTGAGAGAAATTTATATTTGACAACACAGCTTACAGAATTGGGAATTCCGGTTATTGCTGCGGTTAATATGATGGATCTGGTAAGAAAAAATGGAGAAGAACTGAATATCGAACGTCTTGCGAAGGATATCGGCTGCAAAGTGGTTGAGATTTCCGCATTGAAGGGAGAAGGAATTGATCAATTGGCGCAGCGTGCTGTTGCGATTGCAAAGAGTGGAAAGAATGTACAGCCGGCACATAGGTTTGAGGGATGCGTGGAACATGCGATTGCACATATTGAAGAGGCAGTTACCGGACATGTGGATGCAAGCATGGAACGTTGGTATGCCGTGAAGCTTTTTGAACGGGATAAGAAAGTACAGGAAAGTCTAAAGCTTGATAAAGTAACTCTGGATCATATTGAAGAAGATATCCTAAGCTGTGAAAAAGAGATGGATGATGATGCAGAAAGCATTATCACTGGGGAACGCTATAATTATATTGGAAGTATCATTGAAGACTGCTACAAAAAACGTGTAAAGGAACAAATGTCTGTGTCAGATAAGATCGACAGGATTGTGACAAATCGCTTCCTGGCTCTGCCGATTTTTGCTCTTGTAATGTTTGCTGTTTATTATGTGTCAGTAACAACGGTTGGAAACTTTCTTACTGACTGGACGAATGACACTTTATTTGGTGAATGGATCATTCCGGCTGCGCGGAGTGGACTGGAAGCGATTGGCTGTGCAGAATGGTTAACAGGACTGTTGGTGGATGGTATTATCAGCGGTGTTGGTGCGGTGCTTGGATTTGTCCCTCAGATGCTGGTGTTATTCCTTTTCCTTGCGTTTCTGGAGGGCTGCGGATATATGGCACGTATCGCATTCATTATGGACCGTATCTTCCGTAAGTTCGGTCTTTCCGGTAAATCTTTCATCCCAATGCTGATAGGTATCGGATGTGGTGTCCCAGGTGTTATGGCTTCCAGAACGATTGAAAATGACAGGGATCGTAAGATGACCATTATGACAACAACATTTATTCCTTGTGGAGCAAAGCTGCCAATCATCGCATTGATTGCCGGTGCATTGTTTGATGGAGCTCCGTGGGTTGCACCAAGTGCTTATTTTGTAGGGATTGCAGCGATTGTTTGCTCAGGCATTATTTTAAAGAAGACAAAAATGTTTGCAGGAGATCCTGCACCATTCGTTATGGAGCTTCCGGCATATCATTTACCAACAGTAGAAAATGTACTCAGAAGTACATGGGAACGTGGATGGTCTTTTATTAAGAAAGCAGGTACAATCATCCTTCTTTCCACAATTTTTGTATGGTTTGCTCAGAGCTTTGGATTTGAGGGTGGAAGCTTTGGAATGGTAGAAGATATGGATCACAGTATTTTAGCTGCGATTGGTTCTGCAATTGCATGGATCTTTACACCACTTGGCTGGGGCGACTGGAAAGCTGCTGTGGCAGCCATTACAGGGCTGGTAGCAAAGGAAAATGTGGTAGGAACCTTCGGCATTCTTTATGGATTTGGCGAAGTGGCTGAAGACGGCGCTGAAATCTGGGGATCACTTGCAGGCTCATTTACGCAGGCTGCTGCATATTCCTTCCTGGTATTTAACCTTCTCTGCGCCCCGTGCTTTGCTGCTATGGGAGCAATTAAGCGTGAAATGAACAATATAAAATGGTTCTGGTTTGCCATTGGATATCAAACGATTCTTGCCTATACTGTAGCTTTGTGCGTATATCAGATTGGAACATTAGCAACAAAAGGGACATTTGGAATCGGGACAGTTGTGGCCTTTGTACTGATTGTTGGATTTCTGTATCTGTTATTCCGTCCATACAAAGAGAGGGGCGGAAGTTATCTTGAAAGATGAGAAAACAGGTCAGGTATCCAGAACTCCCGGAAAAGAAAGATATGGTGATTGAACGACTTAAGAAACAGGGTTTTCGAATTACAAAACAAAGGGAACTTCTAATTGACATTATTCTGAGTGAACCCTGGAGCTGCTGTAAGGAAATATATGCTCTTGCATCTAAAAAAGATGACGGAATAGGGATAGCGACCGTCTATCGTACGGTAGATGCTTTGGAAAAAGTGGGAGCATTAAAAAGAGGCGGTTCTTATCAACTATGCAATCATAATAAAAAAAGATGTCAGTGCTGTTTCGTAGAACTGGAAGATGGCTCTGTGATAGAACTCGATTATGCATCGGTGGAAAGATTTATGGAAGCAGGAATGCTGAAATGTGGTCTTTCAAAAGGGAAAAAAGTAAGGAGTATCGCATTCATACAATCAGAAGAGTGATGGGAGTACTGCAATAGAATTATAAAAATCTGTGCCAGGAATGTTGATGTGATGTCGCTTTTCACTTATCGACTAATGCCCCGTTCTGTGTTATGATAATCAGGATATGATTATAAACAACAGAAGGGGGCATTTTCTATGGCAGAAACCTCAGAAAATAAATCAAAGAAACATATTAGTATAGGTCTGCTGGCCCATGTGGATTCCGGTAAGACCACACTGGCGGAAAGCATACTGTTTTTGAGCGGCAGCATTCGGAAGCCGGGAAGAGTAGACCACGGGGATGCCTTTTTAGATACATTTGAGCTGGAGAGAGCCAGAGGAATCACGATTTTCTCAAAGCAGGCAGTATGCCGTCTGGGAGATCTGGAGGTTACACTTCTGGATACGCCGGGACATGTGGATTTCTCAGCGGAAATGGAGAGAACCTTAAAGGTGCTGGATTATGCTGTATTGGTGATCAGCGGGGCAGATGGTGTACAGGGACATGTACAGACGCTCTGGAGGATGCTGGAAGGATATAAGATCCCGGTATTCCTGTTTGTGAATAAGATGGATCAGGAAGGAACGGATCGGTCTGCGCTGCTTGCGGAGCTGCGGAAAAGGCTCGACAGCCGGTGTATAGATTTCACTGTGGATATGAATACGGAAGCATTTCAGGAAGAACTGGCCATGTGTGACGAGAAGCTCCTGGAATGCTATCTGGAAGGACAGCGCGCAGAGACAAAGGAGATCCAGCGTTTGATTGCAAATCGCCAGATCTTCCCTTGCTATTTCGGATCCGCTCTTCGTATGACGGGTGTTTCGGAGTTATTGGAGGGCATTGAGAAATATGCCTGTCCGCCGGTGTATCCGAAGGAATTCGGTGCAAAGATTTATAAGATTTCCCGGGATGCGCAGGGAAATCGACTGACGCATCTCAAAGTAACGGGTGGAACGCTGAAGGTAAAAATGGCACTGACAGGTCGGACAGAGGAGATCTGGGAGGAAAAGGTAGATCAGATCCGGATTTATTCCGGCTCAGGCTTTCGGATGGTACAGGAAGCGGCAGCGGGAACCGTCTGTGCTGTGACAGGTCTGGAGCATACAAGGGCCGGACAGAGCCTGGGAGCGGAACCCCAGCCGGATCAGCCGATGCTGGAGCCGGTACTGACCTATCAGATTCGGCTTCCGGAGGAAGTGGATGTACATCGGATGCTGCGGAATCTGCGGGAACTGGAAGAAGAGGAGCCGCAGCTGCATATTGTCTGGGAAGAACAGACGCAGGAGATCCATGCGCAGGTTATGGGCGAGATTCAGATTGAGATATTGAAAAGTATGATTCTGGAACGATACGGAGTGGATGTTGTCTTCGATTCCGGAAGCATTGTATATAAGGAAACCATAGAAAATGCAGTAGAAGGGGTGGGGCATTTTGAGCCGCTCCGGCATTATGCAGAGGTGCATCTTCTGCTGGAGCCGGGAGAGAGAGGAAGCGGACTGGTCTTTTCCAGCAGCTGCAGTGAGGATACGTTGGACCGAAACTGGCAGCGGCTGGTGCTGACCCATCTGAGGGAGAAGCAGCATAGAGGTGTTCTGACCGGATCGGAAATCACGGATATGAAGATTACGCTGATTGCCGGAAGGGCACATATCAAGCACACAGAGGGCGGAGATTTCCGTCAGGCAACGTATCGGGCTGTCCGGCATGGACTGAAAAAGGCGAAAAGTATTTTGCTGGAGCCGGTTTATGAGTATCGTCTTGAGGTACCGTCTGATATGGTGGGGCGTGCTCTGAATGATATTCAGAAAATGCATGGCAGCTTTTCCGGCCCGGAGATAGAAGGAGAAATGTCGGTACTGACCGGCAGCGCTCCGGTGGTCTGCATGAGAAGCTATCCGCAGGAGGTCATTTCCTATACTAGAGGAAAGGGAAGGCTGTCCTGTACGTTAAGGGGCTATGAGCCATGCCATAATACGCAGGAAGTACTGGAGGCAATCGGCTACGATTCCGAACAGGATCTGGAGAATCCGACCGGATCTGTATTCTGTGCCCATGGAGCAGGATTTACGGTGGGCTGGGAGCAGGTAGAAGACTATATGCATATTGACTGCAGTCCTTTGCCGGAGCCGGAACCGGAGATACAGGCGCAGGAAGCAGTTTCTTCCTATAGAAGCAGCGGAATTCCCTATGGGTGGGGAGACGATAAAGAGCTGGAAGAGATTTTTAACCGCACCTATGGTTCAGGGAATCAGGAACGGAATGCATGGAAGCGGAGAAATGCAGCAGCCCCTGTAAGAGAGCGGAATTTTTCCGGGCCAAAGCGGGAACCGGAGCCGGAGTATCTGCTGGTAGATGGGTACAATGTGATCTTCGCCTGGGAGGAGCTGAAGGAGCTGGCCATGATCAATATCGAAAGTGCCAGGGACAAGCTGATGGATATCCTGAGTAATTACCAGGGATACCGGAAGTGTACTTTGATTCTGGTCTTTGATGCCTATAAGGTAAAAGGGAATCCTGGCGTGGTGATGAAATATCATAATATCCATGTTGTATTTACCAAAGAAGCGGAGACTGCGGATCAGTATATTGAAAAAACCGTACATGAAATCGGACGGAAGTATCGTGTGACGGTGGCTACTTCGGACGGAATGGAGCAGGTGATTATTCTGGGACAAGGCGCCGGGCGGATGTCGGCAAAAGGACTGCGGGAGGAAATACGCGCAGCTGATATAGAGATCCGGGATTTTATTGAGAACCGTCCGGTATCCGGAAGAAATTATCTGTTCGAACATCTTCCCGGGGAAATGAAGGAGCTGATGGAAGACGTTCGGCTGGGGAAAAAGAAGCTGTAGAATATTGTGGAATAAACGAAAATATATCGGAATAGCAGCATCTTTTCCACATTTTTGTGAAATGAAAAAGCGTTAAAAATGTCTGCAGCGGTCTGATACCGGAAAAAACATCCAAATATATTTTCTGCTGGAAATACAGTATTTGTGCGTTCCTTACAAAAAGCAGATTCTTTTTCAGTTGGTGGAATACTCAAAAAAGAAATTGACAAAATCAGGAAAAGACCGCATAATA
>DNJM01000180.1:4576-4905 GCA_003489085.1 Lachnospiraceae bacterium | reverse complement strand
GTAATGGAAGCTGACAAATAAAAAGAAAGCGGGATTAAGACGGAAGAGATATACCGTATTATTCCCGCTTTTTGTCCGAAGATCCGGTTCTGCGGCTTTAGAACAAATGCTCTACATAGCTTCGCATCTCTTCCCGGGATTTCATCTGTCTGGCACCCTCTATGATGCGTCTCTGCTCTTCCTCTGAAAGTCCGGCAAATTGAATCAGAACATCGGAATGTTCGGCCAGTGCCATAGTAAAACCGATAGGAAGTTCCTGATTATCTATCATATTCTTTCACCTCATTTACAGTATGCGTTGCTTTTTAAAATTTGATACTATATAATCT
>DNJM01000180.1:0-4337 GCA_003489085.1 Lachnospiraceae bacterium | reverse complement strand
GATACTATATAATCTATAATAGATAAAATAAGAAATCAGAAGACAGCAGATAAGGAGTATGGTCATATATGAATCAGGATTGGGAAAAATGGGGACGTGATATCAGTGATCTCGTGCAGAACGCAGTAGATTCCCAGGACTTCAGAAGATTGAATCAAAGCATTAATCGTACTATCCGGGATGCGGCGGACAGTATCCAGAGAGGAATGCGCGCAGCCGGATGTAACATGGATGATTATAAAGTACCGAAGGAACGCTGGGATGACGGCAGGAAGGAGACAGGACAGCGTGCAGCAGCACCGCCCGTGCAGACTTATAAAAGAGAGCTGTTTGCCAGAAAGGCCTCTACACGTGCCGGAGGAATGGCGCTTGCCATCTGCGGCGGTATCATTGGCGGGGGCCTGGGACTGGCTATACTGATCTGCATAATCGTTATGGCATTGACAGGAATCTTTCCAATAGGGATCAAGATTGCTCTGGCAGTGATGTTTCCGCTTTTTGCGGGAAGCCTGTGGATGGCTTTCAAGGGACGATCCATGGTTGCGGAGGTAAAGCGTTTCCGGAGCTATGTAGAAAATCTGCGGGGAAGAACTTATTGTAATCTGCAGGACCTGGCAAAAGCTACAGGACAGACCTATAAGTGTGTGCTGAAGGATGCCAGAAAAATGATCGCCAGGGGATGGTTTAAAGAAGGACATCTGGATCATCAGAATACCTGTCTGATTGTCAGCCATGATACTTACAGAGAATATGAGGAAATTGAACGGCAGAGAAAAGAGCAGGAGCTTCTGATACAGGAGCAGAAAAGGCAGAGGGAAGCGCAGCAGATGACAGAAGCAGCCCGTACAGAGGCGGATCTCGTAATCGAAGAAGGGCAGGCATATATTCGGAAGATCCGGGCCTGCAATGATGCGATCCCGGGAGAGGAGATTTCCCGTAAAATATCCCGGATGGAGACAGTGGTCAGACGGATTTTTGAACGAGTAGAGCAGAATCCGGAAATGATAGAGGACATTCATAAGCTGATGGTATATTATCTGCCGACTACGGTGAAGCTTCTGGATGCATACATTCAGCTGGACAGTCAGCCGGTGGACGGAGAGAACATCCGGGCATCGAAAGGGGAGATTGAGAAGACTCTGGATACCATCAATACTGCATTTGAGAAATTGCTGGACAGCTTGTTTGAGGATGTGGCCTGGGATGTGGCATCGGATATTTCCGTACTGCAGACGATGCTGGTACAGGAAGGGCTGACCGGAGGAGATTTTAAAAGAGAGGAATAATGAGATATGGAAGAATGGAAAGAATTTTCAGACGCACCGACATTGACACTGGATCCCTTTAAAGAGGAAGTCAAAGAGGTACCGGCCGAAGCAAAACAGCCGGAGGAGGCATGGGATGATTCCATGCTGTCATCGGAAGAGTGTAAGATGGTAGAAGCATTTTCAAAGCAGATTAATCTGTATGATTCGAATGCAATCTTACAGTATGGTGCCGGAACGCAGAAAAAGATGGCGGATTTTTCTGAGAAGGCATTGGAGAATGTCAGAACAAAGGATCTTGGTGAGATCGGAGAGCTGCTGGCAGATGTCGTGACGGAGTTGAAAGATTTTGATGAGGAGGAAGAAAAAGGATTCCTGGGATTCTTTAAGAAATCCTCCGGAAAGCTTGCAGCAATGAAGGCAAAATACGCTAAGGCGGAGACGAATATCGGGCAGATTACAAAAGCACTGGAAGGACACCAGGTACAGCTGATGAAGGATGCAGCGATTCTGGATCGGATGTATGAACAGAATCTGGTGTATTTTAAGGAGCTCTCTATGTACATTCTGGCCGGAAAGAAGCGGCTGGAGGAGATTCGCCGGACGGAGCTTCCGCAGCTGGTGGAAAAAGCAGAAAGAAGCGGCAAGCCGGAGGATGCGCAGGCAGCAAAAGATCTGGACTCCCTGTGTGGAAGATTCGAAAAGAAGATTCATGATCTGGAGCTGACCCGGATGATTTCGATCCAGACAGCCCCTCAGATCCGCCTGGTACAGGGAAATGATACGCTGATGGTAGAGAAGATCCAGTCCACGCTGGTTAATACGATTCCACTGTGGAAGAGCCAGATGGTACTCGCCCTGGGTGTGGAACACTCCCAGCAGGCGGCGCGGGCGCAGAGAGAGGTAACGGACCTGACAAATGATCTCTTGAAGAAGAATGCGGAGAAGCTGAAGATGGCAACCGTTGAGACTGCCAGAGAATCCGAGCGTGGTGTTGTGGATATGGAGACATTGAAGCTGACGAACGAATCTCTGATCAGCACATTGGATGAGGTAATGCAGATCCAGAAGGATGGAAGAGAGAAACGCCGTGAAGCTGAGCAGGAAATTCACCGCCTGGAGGGTGAACTGAAACAGAAGCTGATGCAGATCAGCCGATCATAATCAAAAAGATACAGGGAGAATAGGTCATGGGAAAAGATTACGATAAGATTCACAGTCAGGAATTATACAGATGTGACAGCGATGAACTGACGACATTGCAGCCGAAGTGCCTTCAGAAGCAGTTTGAGTACAACCATACGGGTCCAATGGAAGCTGAAAAACGGAATGCTCTGATGAAGGAAATGTTTGCAGAGATCGGAGAGGGGTGCTATATCGAACCGCCGCTGCATTCTAACTGGGGTGGATATCATGTGCATCTGGGAAAGCATGTCTATGCGAATTTCAACCTGACACTGGTGGATGATACACATATCTATATCGGTGATCATACGATGATCGGACCGAATGTGACGATGGCGACAGCGGGGCATCCGATTCTGCCGGGGCTGAGGGAAAAGATCTACCAGTACAATCTGCCGATTCATGTTGGAAAAAATGTCTGGATTGGAGCCGGGGCCATATTGCTGCCGGGAGTTACGATCGGAGACAATTCAGTGATCGGTGCCGGCAGTGTTGTCACAAAGGATATTCCGGCCAATGTAGTAGCGGTTGGAAACCCATGCAGAATATTGCGTGAGATCGGTGAGCGGGATCGAATGTATTATTACCGGGACAGGAAGATTCCGGAAGAATTGCTCTCGGAATTGGATGGCTGCGACGGGGAGAAGGCAGAATAGCATCCGGAGAAACAAAAGAGAATAATATAAATAAGGGGATTAGAATATGCTGCGGTTTGAGGAATTACATAAGGATATCATTGTATTTTCCTATCAAACAGGACCAATTATGGGGACAGAAGGAGAAGACGGAGGCTTCTCCCTCTGTTTGTATGGAAATGGGAATTTAAAATATTGTACCTATCGATTCTTTGAGCAGATCAATCTGCTGGAAATGTTTAAAATGACGCGGGAGGAAACCAAGCAGATATACGACATCATTGCAGAATCCCAGGAGCTGCTGGAGAAGATACCGGCCAGACTGGATAATGGTTCCACCGATGGATATTCCAATGAATTTGAATTCCTGGGGCATGAACGGATCTGTGCCTGGAATATCCGCAAATCCTTTGTGCAGGGAATGTGGCTGAAAAACCGAAAGTATTACGGAAGCTACAAGGAGAATATGCAGCAGGAGAATATGGTACTCGGTATTTTTGAAAAAATCTGTAAATGCCTGAAAGAGCAGGGAATTCTCCTGTCCCTTACAGAGTGCAGGATGCGGGACGACTGCAGAATGCGGATCACATGGAAGGAGTAAGATAGTCGGAACGGAGAAGCTCCATGTAAATTTTATCATAACGGCTGCCGTTCAGGTAATAACACTCATGGCGGCGGCCGAACTCACGGAATCCGATCTTCTGATACGTATGGATAGCCCGTTCATTAAAGCTGTATACGGTCAGCATGACATTGTGAATATTCAATGTGTGAAAACAGAAGCCCAGCAGCAGGCGGAGAGCTTCCTGCCCGTATCCCTTCCCACGGTTCTCCTCATCGCCGATAAAGAGGCCCACTTCCGCTGTCTGATTCAGGTGGTTCAGTTCCTGGATACCGCAGTTACCAAGCAAAGTGTCATCTTCAGAGCGTACGATGGCAAACTGATAATCGGACTGATTGTCGCGAATCCATTGTTCTTCCGCAGCGACGGATAATATAACTGCGGAGGTGGACAGATTGTTCGTCATATCCATATTATTCATCCACCGTGTATAAATCGGTGCGTCTTCTGGGTTCATAGGGGACAGATAAATCTTTTCTCCGCCCAGTTTTCTGAAATATTTCATTTACAGCACATCCTTTTTTTTCCTTAAGCTGTGGTATACGTTTCTAAAAAATTTTAACCAGAATCGCATCAAAAAGAAATACTGTCAAGAATAATTAGGGGGTTAATTAATTTTTAGTAAAATAT
>DNJM01000038.1:515-5411 GCA_003489085.1 Lachnospiraceae bacterium | reverse complement strand
GCGATATGCAGCAAACGCATTCAACATTTTCCAGGAATACGAAAAAGGAGACCTTCCTGTAAAATTCAGGCTTTTCAAAGACCTGAATCCCAACAGAAAGATCTACCTTTTTCCTTCATATTTTCTGATTCCACCATGTAGAAGAACAATGCATACTAAGCCACAGCTTCTAATTCGTAGATCTGATATCCTGAAACTGCTCTGCAATTCTGCGAAAGGCTTCCTGTATCATCGGCCGCGGCGAAGGCAGACAGATCCTTTCAAATCCTTTTCCCTGCTCCGGATCGAAAAACTCTCCCGGTTCCAGGCATACATTTGCCTTATGATAAATCCGGTCATGAATCTCTTCCGGTGAAAGCCCGGTACCCCGGAAGTCCATCCAGAGGATATACGTACCTTCCGGTCTCCACACACTGACCCCAGGCAGATTCTTCTGGATAAACTGCAGCACCCAGTCTATGGTCTCATCCATATATTCCAGCAGCTGATCCAGCCATTCATCCCCCTGTGTATAAGCGCCGATTGTCGCTGCAATAGCAAATGGTGTCAATGCATATGCACCGCTTTCCTGCTCATACTTTGCACGCAGTCCGGGATCCGCAATAATTACTTGCGAACACTGCAGACCTGCACAATTGAAAGTCTTACTGATCGCACTCAGCACAATCGTATTCGACGGACTGCCTATTTTCCCGGCTGTAGTAAAGGATATCTCCTTCCGCAGAATATCGCAATGGATCTCATCCGAAACCAAAAGCAGACCGTTTTTCTCACAGATCTCTGCCAGTCTGCGAAGCTCCTCCTCCTTCCAGACACGCCCGACCGGATTGTGCGGACTGCAGAGCAAAAACATGGTAACCGAAGGATCCTTTGCCTTTTCCTCGATATCATCAAAATCCATAATATAATAGCCATTCGTACAGGATAACTGGCTGTTTACGACTTTTCTTTTCTCGTCTTCTATAATCTCGGTAAAGGGTCCGTAAACCGGACGAGTCAGCATAATACCATCCCCCGGCTTCGTATATGCCCGAATAGCCAGCGTAAGCGTCTCCAGTACCCCATTCCCACATACAATAGCATCCGATGGAATCTCCCAGCCATGTCTCTCCCGGAACCATCTTTGAACCGCCGTCGCATATTCCCCGGAAGCATACGGAGTAGAATATCCAAAAATCCCATGCTGCACCACTTTTTCCATCGCATCAATAATCGGCTGCGCACAGCGAAAATCCATATCCGCTGTCATAAGAGGAAGGGTATCCTCATCAAAACGCTCTGTCAGTCCCCATTCCTTCATTATCTGACCTGCATCCCATTTCATACTGACAGTACCATGGCGATTGATCATCTGATCGAAATTGTATTTCATATGCATTCTCCTTTATCCGTCATTATAGTATAGAAGCTAAACCATTGAAACTATAACATATTGCTTGCCAGAATACAAGCAGGATTCGCAATATTTCATATAATATGATAAAAGAGCCGGTATAAAACGATTTCAATCATTTCATACCAGCACTTCCAGGCTTCTTATGAAGGTTCCCAGTTCATGGAAAGTTCTATCCATGCATCCAGAACTGCAAATGTTTTCTGAATATCCTCCTCTGAAAAATAGTTCTCCAGCACATCCAAAAATCTCTCATAATTACGCGTATCATATTCCCGGTGCAGCTCATCCAGACGTGCTCCTTTTTCTGTAACATATAGACAGATGGTCTTGTCATTTCCCTGCTCCTTCTCACGGCAGATGACGCCCTTTTCTTCCAGCTTTTTAATAATCTGCGATACGGCTCCCTTTGTCCGGTTCCAGTCCCGTGCCACTGTTGTAGCAGAAATGCCCGGATTATCCGCAATATAACTCGCCATATGCACCTCTACCGGATTGAAATACTCTCCGGAGCCATAATCTCTCGGTGATTTTGACGTATTAAATGCACTCATACGTTCAACGATCGTGGCCATTTCAAATGGAGTATAACGTTTCTTTTCTCTTGAACTGCCGCCCTTTCCTTCCCTCTCCTCAAAGTTCCACATCACCATATTCCTCCTGCCAGATTAATACTATTATGAAACACTGGCCCAATCATCTACTCTGTCCATGAAAGGCCAGTATTCTCCATCCGTCCGTCCCGCATCATCAGGTCGCTCAGGGCTTTCTTTGCTGGTTTGCCGCCGAACAGAACCGCATCTACTTCCCTTACAATCGGCATGGACACATGATATTCATCCGCCAGCTTTACGGCCGCTTTCGTAGAGTACACTCCTTCTACCACCATCTGCACTTCGTCCATGGCTTCCTGCATACTCTTTCCCTGACCGATCAGAATTCCGGCACGCCGGTTTCGGCTGTGCATGCTGGCACAGGTTACAATCAGATCACCCATTCCGGTCAGTCCGGAGAACGTCTGACGATTTCCTCCCATCTTTACACCCAGTCTGGTAATCTCTGCAATACCCCGGGTGATCAAAGCTGCCTTCGTATTGTCGCCGCAGCCCAGCCCATCCGCAATTCCGGCTGCCAGTGCAATGACATTTTTCAAGGAGCCTCCCAGTTCCATTCCGATGATATCAGGACTGGTATAGACACGGAAAACCTCATTCATAAAGATATCCTGCAGATACTCTGCCGTCTCTCTGGATTTTGCTCCTACAACGACCGTTGTCGGAAGCCCTCTTCCGACTTCCTCTGCATGACTTGGTCCGGAAAGCACTGCCACATTGGCCTCCGGCAGTTCCTGTCCAATCTGCTGTGACAATGTCATCGTTGTTGTCTCTTCGATCCCTTTCGCCACATCCACGATCAACTGCCCTTTTTTCAAGTACGGCTTCATCTTCCTTGCCGTTCCTCTTGTAAAAGGTGACGGTACTGCCAACACCAGTACGTCCTTCTCCCGCATTGCTTCCTCAAGATCAGCCGTGAACTCCATATCCTCCGGCAGTTTTACACCAGGCAGCTTACTTATATGCTCCCTCTTCGTCCGAAGCATCTCGATCTCATCTTCCAATGCAGACCACATTGTAACTTTGTGTCCATTCCCATGCAGAAGCAATGCCAATGCTGTTCCCCAGCTGCCTGCTCCCAGTACTCCGATTTTTGCCATATGTCTTCCTTCCCCGCAGATCCTGCGTCCATTTATTTTTTTTTCAGACAGAGCTTATTCTCGTTTCCGGTCAACAGCCTTCTGATATTCGCCCGGTGACGATAGAAGCCAAGTACCATCAGAAATGCTGTTACCGCATACATCTCATACAGATACGGCCGTGCCATATGGAAGCCGCCCATCTGCCCATACACTACTACTTCGATCAGGAAACCGGTAACAACTGCCAGAGAGCCGACCGATACATATCTCGTTGTTGCAACAATCACGCCAAAAAGGATCATGTCTATCACAGCCATCCAGACATTAGTCGCCAGAATCAGACCTCCTGTTGATGCGATTCCCTTGCCGCCTTTAAACTTCAGATAGAATGGATAATTGTGTCCCAGCACAGCTCCTGCGCCCGCATACATCGAAAGCAGCGGCATCCAGTCTGCACAGGTTTTCCCATACAGAAGACGCGCAATAAAAACTGCCAGAATGCACTTTAGTCCATCCCCCAAAAATACAACCAGACCGGACTTCCAGCCCAATGTCCGGAGCGTATTTGTCGCTCCCGCATTCCCGCTTCCATACTGACGGATATCGATATGATGCAGCTTTCCATTGATAAAGCCCGTCTGAAACAATCCGCATACATAGCCAATCAGTACGCAAATTACCCTTTCCATAGCTACTGGTCCTTTTCCTTTCTCTCTCTGATAAAGAATTTCAATGATGTTCCCTTAAACCCGAAGGCTTCACGGATCTTATTTTCCAGATATCGTGTATAGGAAAAATGCATCAGCTCTTTATCATTTACAAAAATGACGAATGTCGGCGGCTTCACAGCCACCTGCGTAATATAATACAGCTTCAGACGTTTGCCTTTATCTGACGGCGGCTGCTGCATGGCTACAGCTTCCGCCATAATTTCATTCAGCACACCGGTTGCCACACGAAGCGTCTGATTTGCAATTACTATATCTATCATATCATATAATTTCATCAGGCGCTGCCCTGTTTTAGCGGAAACGTACATAATTTCCGCATATGGCATAAAAGAAAGTATCCGTCGGATTTCATTTTCATATTCATAGATGGTCTTATCGTTCTTTTCAATGGCGTCCCATTTATTTACAACGATAATCACCCCTTTTCCCCGTTCATGTGCAATTCCGGCAATCTTTGCATCCTGCTCCGTCACACCCTCTGCCGCATCGATGACAACCAGCACCACATCTGCTCTCTCTACCGCTGTTACAGTACGGATAATGCTGAAGCGTTCCAGCTCTTCCTTGATCTTATTCTTCTTCCTAAGACCTGCCGTATCGATAAATACGTATTCCGTGCCGTTATGAACCACCTCCGTATCAATTGCATCCCGGGTAGTTCCTGCAATATCCGATACGATCACACGATTTTCTCCAACCAGCTTATTGATAATAGAGGATTTCCCCACATTCGGCTTCCCGACAATGGCAATCCGCGGACGTTCATCCTCCTCCCCTTCTGCCGTATGCTCCGGGAAATAGCTGGTCACTTCATCCAGCATATCACCGATTCCAAGCATGGAAGCTGCTGAGATCGGGTGCGGTTCTCCGATTCCCAGATTATAGAATTCGTATACATCCATCATGTACTTCTGGAAGCTGTCCACTTTATTTACCACAAGAACGACCGGCTTTCTGGAGCGGCGCAGCATATCTGCCACCTTGGAATCCGCATCCACCAGCCCCTGCTTCACATCTACAATAAAAATAATTACATCTGCCGTATCAATGGCAATCTGCGCCTGCTCCCGCATCTG
>DNJM01000038.1:0-165 GCA_003489085.1 Lachnospiraceae bacterium | reverse complement strand
GCTGTCCGGCTCGATTCCGCCGGTATCGATCAGGGTAAACTCCCTATCCAGCCAGGATGCATCTGCATAGATACGATCCCTGGTAACCCCCGGCGTATCCTTTACAATAGAAATCTTTTCGCCGGCCAATACATTAAAAAGTGTGGATTTCCCCACATTCGGCCT
>DNJM01000057.1 GCA_003489085.1 Lachnospiraceae bacterium | reverse complement strand
TGCCTTTTCCGTTATTCCTGCAATTTTTTCTGAATCATTTTCGTTTAATTGGCAACCCATTGTTTCGATGTAATATTTTTTCATTATTAGTTTAAACTTTGATTATTGATACAATAAACTATTTCTTTTAACACAATCTCTTCCGCAGCATTCTGAATATTATTGACTGTACCAACCCAGGCCATTTGATCACGGACTTTCAATTCTTCCGCAATTGCCTGTCTTTCCATCATCTGATCTACCAGCACTTCCATTCTTTCATTTGCCTGCTGATCTACTTCATTCAAATGTGCTGTTAATTTGCCCGTCAGCAGATAAGAGGAATATAACCCTGGTCGATGTTCTTTTAGAAAACTTTTTCTAAGCATTCCGTATTTTCCATAATGTGATTCTTCCTGTTCTTTCAATTCCAGATCCGGCAAATAATAATCTCCGCATAATGTATAGCTGATTCCTGTTTTCTCATCTGTAATATGCTTTTTCATTTTGTATTCCTTTCCGGCAAGTGTGCCCTGTAATAAATCGTACTCCGTTTCCCGGTTAACATTGCCCCATCCTATGAAGTATGGTAGAATAAGGCTACTAAAATGAAACCGGAGGTGCCACATGGCTATCAGTTCCAATAATATTCAGGTCTATACTACCCTTTCCAAAGAACTGGTCGCTGAGATTGATAAGGATGCGAAAGAGAACTTTCGTACACGTTCCCAGCAGATCAATATGATCCTGACCGAGTATTATAAGACCAGAATGACAACCAATCATAAATCCGATTAAACACTGAATCTCCTGAAAACACAGGAAATATCAGTGTTTTCTTATGTTTTCCCTTAATTATAAGGTTCATGTGAACCATATGTATTCCCAAAGCTCACGTTAATCGCAACCGGCATTCCAAGCTCTGCCGCCTTCCGTACCGCATAATCTGCTGCCTGCATCAGCTCCGTTGTCCGGGGAAATCCATTTTCTCTTGCTACTCCCAGTTTTACTATGATCAGTCCGCTCTCCGGCGCTACGCCCCGATATACCCCGTCACTGGCACGGCCATTCCCTGCTGCCACGCCTGCCACTGCCGTCCCATGTCCGGAACGATCCTGACTTGGAACAATTCTGAGCTGCTCTGCTCTGGCTGCAGTACGCAGTGCTTCATTAATATCCTCGCTGGTGTATTCGCTGCCAACGGCATATCCGGCCGGCGGATTACCCGGTATTGTCTGATCCCAAAGTGCAAGTATCCGGGTAGTGCCGTCCGGATTCCGAAAATCCGGATGCGTATAATCGATTCCGGAATCCAGGACTGCAACCAATGTTCCCCGGCCGGAAAGCGAAAAAGGGGCATCCTGCACCGCATTGATACAGGACACCCTTCTGCCGTCTGCCACTTCAAAAAATAATGCCTTGGGCTTTTCCACATATTCTATCTGCGAAAGCCGGATAAAAGCCTCCAGATTGCTTTCCCGTATCACTGCAACTGCATATCTGCCCATAAGCGGTACAAAGCTGACCGCAAGTTTCTGTATTTCTTCCGGATTTCCAGAATACTTTACAATCACTTCCCACTCCTTTTCGATCGGATTATATCCCTGATCCAGCTCCAGCGATTTCTGCCTTTCTTCCTCCGTAGCATCCAATGCCAGATTCAATAGATTATCTGCTTTCTGACTATCCAAAAGCTTTCCCCTTATACAACTCTCATTAGCACACTATATTCCCCTGGAACGGTGCAAATGATAAAGGAATAAAATATCCCTTCGGATATCTGCAGGATGGGCATACCTCCGGAACCCGTTTTCCAGTGTGAATGTAGCCACAGTTCAGACACATCCATTTTGCTTCTTCAGAGGACTCATAATACGTATCGGACCGCAGCATTTCTGCCAGCTTTCCAAAACGCTTCCCATGCATCTGCTCTACTTCAGCAATCATATAGAACGCCGAAGCCGCCTCCATGAAGCCCTCCTCCCTGGCAGCATCGCCGAATTCCTGATATACATGCTCATATTCCTCGAACTCATTATGCCGTGCCATTTCTAATAGTTTTGCCGGATCCTCGGAGATATCCACCGGATAACTTCCCTCAATCTCAATATTCTCTCCGGCCAGTTCCTGCAGCAATTCATAGTAACGCTCCGCATGAGCCTTTTCCTGATCCGCTGTGAAGGCAAAGACTTCACTGATTGCCTGATAACCCATCTTTTTCGCTTTTTCCGCTGCAATCGTATAACGGTTTCTTGCCTGGCTCTCTCCTGCAAAAGCCCGCATCAGATTCTCTTTCGTTCTGCTTTCTTTAAATTGAATCGCCATAAAACACACTCCTTTTTCAGTAGTATGTCCTATGGCGATCATTTTATACGGAATCTCCTGTCCCGCAAAACCACCTAATTAAATCCAAATAAACGTCTGGCAACTTTATAGCCCAGTACGGAAATCTTCCTTCCCGGAACCCCCGGCAGATTCATCGTCTGTCCCAGAATTCCATACCGTATCTTCCAGTACACCCGATAATCCTTCCGCTTCAGATACTGCCAGAGCTCTTTTTTCTTTACCAGATTTTCCGGCTCTTTTGACCGTATCAGAAGAATGGAAGAAACCGTCATCATAATGGCAAGATAATTAATCATGTAATGCCGCAGCTTACGGTTCTGGATCTGCCGCATGGTATACATGTCAATCATCGCCTTGGTAACAAAAATCTGCTGATCCACACGCTTGATCATAATATTTTCATTTACAGACTGATCCTCACGTCCGATATAATAGCGATATAAATTCACGTCCAGATAATACAGCGAATTCACATGCGGAAGTGGATAATACACATAAATATTATCAACATAAAAGGTATGCTTCGGAAGCTCCAGCCGACATTCCTTCAACAGTTCCGTACGATAAATCACGGAATGCATCAAAATATACTGCCCAATCCGGAAATGACCCACCTGTTTCCAGTTCAGGATCTGTTCCACTGGGATCGCATTCCGATAATAGATCACTTTCTTCCTCTCAGCGCCTTCTTTTTCGTAGACATAGTTCGCAATCAGCATGTCCACTTCTGTATCGTCCTGTTCAAATCTGCGTAAGGTATCCATCACCTTCTTCAGGGCTTCTTCATCCAGCCAGTCATCACTGTCCACTACTTTAAAATACTTACCAGAGGCATTCTTCAGCCCGGCATTCACAGCATCCCCATGACCGCCGTTTTCCTTATCCACGACTTTAATAACAGAGGGATACTTCATCTCATATTCTCTCGCAATCTCCAGCGTCCCATCTGAGGAACCATCATTAACAATCAGAATCTCCACATCTTCTCCGGCCGTCAAAATGGAATCTACTGCCCGATGCATATAAGCCGCCGAGTTGTAACAGGGAATTGCAAATGATATATACTTCATAATTTTTCTCCTTTGCCGCCATTCTACTTTAGTATATAGCATTCCAGGCGATTTTCCAACTATTATTATTGTAAAATTGCCTTACATCCTTTAATATGGTAATCATGAAATGAGGACATTGGAGGAATTACATTATGAAGCAAAATATCATTGTAGGACAGTCCGGAGGTCCTACTGCAGTCATCAACAGCAGCCTGTGCGGTGTGGTAGCTGAAGGACTGAAGCAAAAAAATATCGGACATGTATATGGCATGATCAACGGAATCGAGGGATTCCTGCAGGGACATTTTATGGATATGCGACCGCTTCTGGGATCCGGGGAACTGGAACTGATCCGCACTACCCCCGGCTCTTATCTTGGCTCCTGCCGCTATAAGCTTCCGGAGGATCTGGCGGCCCCTATATATGCCGAACTGTTCCGGCGCTTCCAGCAGCTGGACATCGGTTTTTTCTTCTATATCGGCGGCAATGATTCCATGGATACTGTCAGCAAGCTTTCCCGTTATGCTGCACAGCATGATAATCCAATTTGCTTTATCGGCGTACCAAAAACCATTGATAACGACCTTGTGCTGACCGACCATACACCAGGCTTTGGCAGCGCTGCCAGATACGTCGCTTCTACTGTGAGAGAAATTGCCATAGATGCCGCTGTGTATGATAATAAGAAATCCGTTACCATAGTCGAAATCATGGGACGCCATGCCGGCTGGCTGACAGCAGCCAGTATGCTCGCCAGAAAGTTTCCTGAGGATAATCCACGGCTGATCTATCTGCCGGAAGCAGCTTTTGATCAGGAGGATTTTCTTTCCAAAGTCACGAACCACCTGAAGGATATCCCCAATCTGGTAGTCTGTATTTCCGAAGGCATTCAGGATAAAAACGGCACCTTTATCTGTGAATATACAAGCAAAGCCGGTACAGATACCTTTGGTCACAAAATGCTGACCGGTTCCGGCAAATATCTCGAAAATATTATACGTGATAAAATTGGCGTCAAGGTGCGTTCCGTTGAGCTGAATGTCTGTCAGCGCTGTTCTTCCGCCATGTTGTCTGCAACGGATCTGGCGGAAGCCTTCTCCTCCGGTGCTTTTGCTGTACAGACTGCACTTACCGGCAACACCGGGAAAATGATCACCTTCTGCAGATCGTCTGATGATCCATATCTTATTACCTTCGGTACAGCAGATGTGAATCAGATCTGTAATCAGGAAAAAAAGGTTCCGCAGGAATGGCTTTGTGCCGGCGGCTCTAATCTTACAGAGGATTTTATTACGTATGCACGCCCATTGATACAGGGAAATGTTTCTGTTCCTATGGAAGACGGACTCCCGAAATTTGCTTATCGTTCTTAGCCCTTATGGGAAACCTGGAACTTCACGTTCATAATTTGTTCATGTTTTATTCGGAGATTTTTCACTTATTGAACACGGATTTTCCATTTGTGAATTATATACTTAAATTATCGAAAGAACAATAACCAATATTTATATAAAAACTTTTTCATAATACATGCCGGGAAGCGCGAAGAGCGTTTACCCGGCATCCTCCCTTTTACGGTTTTTTCTGAATAACCACACGCCTGCTGCAAGCACTGCCAGAACAAACAGTAGAAGTTCTTTTCCCGAAAATACACGTTTCTTTTGAGGTATATTCATATTTTCCTCTATCCTGCCACCATTTTCCCCTGCTTCTCCTGCTGTCCCATTATGATGCAGACGGATTTCCTGCCGTCCCGGTTCTGTTTCTTCTCTGTTAACAATATAGAATTCGGCCATCTGCTCTGACTCATTTCCAGCTGCGTCTTTTGCCCGGATCTGAAAAATATGCCGTCCCTCCTTCTCTACTGTCTCCCCTGCCTGATACGGCAGACCATCCAGATAATATGTGGTTTCTACTTTGGTGAAATCCTGTTCCACTTTTTCTTTTTCCCAGGTAAAGCTTGCCAGCTGTTGATCCTGTAGTTTATCCAACCCCTGAATCACCGGTGCCTCCTTGTCTACCGTGAATTGCAGCTCCCTTTTGCTCTTTCTCCCGGCCGCATCGGAAGCCTCCCAGATAACTCTGTAGATTCCGCTTGTCTTGCAGCTGAATGTCACCTCTGCCTTCCGTCCCTCCATTTCCCAATCCGGTACCGAAAGCTGACTTCTGGTTCCGTCCGGATGTTCCTGTTCCACCCATATGCTGCATCCTGCCAGCCGGTTTTCTTCGCAGACGGATAATGCTATCTCCGCGGTTTGGTTCGTTATCTTTCCCACTGGAATCCCCTTTGCCGTAAGGACCGGTGCCTGCCTGTCTATATATACCTGCCCGGAAGCTTCCGACGTATGCCCCGCTGCATCCTCTACTGTTACATGATAAACAACCGGCTTACCCTCCTGGGATCCTTCTGCCACCTCAAATACTCCCTCCGCACCTTCTATCCGTTTTACCATCTGATCTCCCTGATAACACCGTACCTCTCTGATTTCACTGACAGACTGTTCTGCACGAACATGGATCATCGCATGATCCTGATACCATTCCCCGATCCGTTTTTCCATTTCACAGTACACTTCCGGCATCTGATATTCCACGTCAAATATCTGTTTTACCAGCACTTCTCCGGATTCTTCCAGTATAGAAAGTGTATTGCGGCCCTCTCCAAAGGCTTCTGCCGAAATCCGGCATTCATTTTGAAAGGGTGAAATATATTCTTCATACAGAGTCCCATCCGCCCTCTCTATCCTGCAAAAAAGTATCTCTTCCTCTGAACGGTTCCATACTGTCACTTTAGGAGCCGTGATATAATAACCATTCTTTCCGTCCGGAGCGGAGTATTCCCATTGATATCTGCTGTCTCCTTTTTCCGCCTCTGCCTGCTGTCCATACAGCATACACAATACCACCAATAGATAAAAAACTGTTCTTATTTTTCTACGCATATACTATCGCCTTCCCTTCTGATACCGAATTCTTCTGCTGTTTCCTGATACTGCTCTTCTTCCTCCAGATCCGGCTTCTCTTTCAGATGCTGCCGAATACACTCTGCGCGCTCTGCTTCCGTCCGTTCCGGATTCTGACAAAAAAGCCGTATCTGCATAATCCGAAACCGATTCCGCTCCGGATAAGCGTAAATTCCTTTTTCACATAGCTGTTCCGCCTGCATCCATTTCTGCTGTTCCGTATAATACTGCGCCAGCTCCATACATTTCTGTTCTGCTTCTGCCCCATTCCCGGCGTGCAGGAACAGCCATTCCAGCTGAGCAATCTGATTTTCCCTCTCTTCTGTCCCATACGCATGGAGAAGCCGCTCCCGGATTCTTTTCTCCTGGCCCTCTCCTTCTGCCTGGGCAAGCCATCCTTCTCCCAGCCGGATTGCCTGCCTTCTGCACTGCTCTCCTTCTTTTCTAAGATATAATTCCATCATTCCTTCCGTATACAACAGGGAATTTTCTTCTTTCTCCCAAAGCTCCCTTTCAACGATTCCTGCCAGCTCCACAAATTCCTCCTCTGTCAGCACCTTCGTGCCATCCAGATCCGCAAGCAGACCACTGACAGAATTGTACAATACAGGATCCTTTATCTTATTCAGATACTTACGGCTTTTTTCAAAATCTCCCAGTTCGGCCAGGCATGCCATTCCCATCTCCAGGTAACACATGTCCGCCTCCTGCTCCACCGTGATTTCCTGTTCTTTGTTCTCTGCCTCATCGTTCAGGTATATCGGCTTCTTCTTCTCCTCTGCAGCCAAAAAGTACTCCAACTGGAATCGTCCAACCTCTCCAAGGCCAACGCAAACCAGCACAGCTCCTGCCGCCAGCAGAATTCTTTTTTTATGATTTCCTTTCTTACCGTCGCAAAGCTTCCCTGCCCGCTTTTCGGCTTTGGACAGCCTCCGAACCATCTGCCTGAAATTCCGCAGCCGCCGTCCTTCCGGACACAGAATCCGCCCTTTCACTTCTGCCTCCCCCGGAAGCTCCACTGCCTGCAGTGACTCCGCTATCGTTTTCCGAAACAGTCTGCTCTCCCAGCGCCGCAGCGGCGGATCCAAAGCCGATAATACAAATTGCACCACCCTTCCAAAGCCATATATATCGGACTGCTCTGTCATATGCTGATATGCCTGCTGCCCGGGCGGCAGAAAAACCGCCCGTACATCCGGTCTGCGGATCCGGCTTAACAGCCGCTCATTTGTTTTGGAACGCGGATCCAGCAGACACCATTTTGCCGGATCCGTACTATCTATCACTACACTATATGGCGAAAGATATTGATAGGCGGATGTAAGCTGACATCCATGATATGCCTCCAGCTGTTCTGCCAGCTTTCTGAACTGTTTCCACAACTCTTGAGGATTCGGATTCCTTTCTACCCATTCGGCCAGCAGAACTCCTTCGACACAATCCACAGCAATATGCTGACGCCTTCCGTCCGCAATAAATTTTAATACTTCGTATTGCTTCAAATATTCCTTACCCTCCTATGCTTCTTTTTTGAAAAAGATTGATGCTGTTACCTGAATTGTAAAATTAAATTGATTCTTTCAGACGTATGGTACCATACGCAGATTTTCTGAATTGATATTAGATCGATTTTGAAATTAAGTAGTTTTATATTAATGCCATCTGCTTTAAAAAGCAAGTCCGATTTTCCGAAAAACTGCACAAACTTTTCTTTCTTCATCCTACTGCGATGTCTGTTTTTCCCTTTATTTTCAGGCTTTTTGCCCGTCAAAAAAGGTTCCGCAAAGCCTGTACCATACAAGCCTTGCAGAACCTCTTACACTTCCCTGTCTATATTATTCAATTAACACTTAAATGGTCTGCGCAGATGTCTCGGAATACCATCCACCATAACCGGAGAAACATCTCCCTGAATCAGCGGTCTGACATATCTCTTGAACTCAGCGGTTACATAGGTGCCTTCCTCATTTACCCATTCTCTCGGAACGACTCTTTCATCGTTGGCGATCTTATGCACGTTCTTTACTTCCGTCTTTACCTGGTACGGATCATCGGAAATACGTTCAAATACGACCATAACACCACTGTCGCCCTCATCCGCTGCCATTACTGCCGCACCGCCTGCCTGCTGTGCTTCCAGGATATCTACACGGGAAGCCAGATGGGATCCTGCTCTCTGCAGTGTACTTAACTCAATGCTTCTTGTCTTGCAGCCGATTTCACCTGCCACCAGACTTGCCAGATAATTTGCTGTACCGGTCAGCTGTTTGTGGCCAAATGCGTCTACAAAATCTACGCTGGAACCGAGTTCACATACATATCTGCCATCCTCCAGCTTAATTCCCTCGGAAACAGCTACGACTACAGAATGCTTTTTCTCCAGAAGCTGTTTTACTTTAGCAACAAATTTCTGAATATCAAACGGAATCTCCGGCAGATAAATCATATCCGGTCCTTCACAGTCCTCACCTTCTGCCAGACATGCAGCACCGGTAAGCCATCCCGCGTTCCGTCCCATGATTTCAACAACTGTCACCAGGCCCTTTCCATATACCAGACTCTCGCCGTCACGGATGATCTCTTTTACAGAAGTTCCGATGTATTTTGCAGCACTTCCGAAGCCCGGTGTATGATCCGTCAACGCCAGGTCATTATCAATTGTCTTCGGAGCACCGACGAATTTACAGGTTTTCCCTGTTAAAATTCCGTAATCAGATAACTTTTTAATCGTATCCATGGAATCATTTCCACCGATATAAATAAATGCCTCAATATCCAGCTTTTCCAGGATCTCAAAGATCTTCTCATATACGCTCTGGTCTTCGTGAATTTCCGGGAGCTTAAATCTGCAGGAGCCCAGGTATGCAGCCGGAGTTCTCTTTAACAGCTCCACATCCAGATCATTGGTAATGTGCTCGGAAAGATCCACATAACGCTCTTCCAGAAGTCCCTCAATACCATTTCTCATACCATATACTTTTTTCGCACCACGCTCAATTGCTGTACGATATACGCCTGCCAGACTGGAATTAATCGCAGCGGTCGGGCCGCCGGACTGTCCTACAATTACATTTCCCTTCATGTACTCTATACCTCCAATATTTTATAATAGCAACACATCAATAGTAATATTTTACGCTATCTTCGACATTTTGTAAAGGATAAACTGGCCTTTTCAGGATCGGAACTGAAGCTCTATCAGAGTTTTCGGCCTTCCGCCTCCGGCTGCTGATCCTTTCGCATATACACGCCCCAATCCGGCATCGATAATTTTATTCATAATTCTTCTGGCACTTCTTGCTGTCACATCCAGACACTGTGCAAGCTCATGCGCATCGAATACATAGCTCTGTCTGGCCTCCGCAACTGCTATGATCTTACGGACAGAGACTGTGCTTAAACCACTCTTTTCCGCAATTTCCTGAATCCGCGGATCAGAGGAAATCAATTCATACTTTAGCATCATTTCACGTCCAATCGGTCCCTGAATCGTGTGTGCATGATCGATCCAGTAGATTTCCTGCTTCTCCCTCTTCAATGCATAGTTCAGTGCCTCCCTGGCATTCATCTCCGCTTTATTTGCCGTAATGCCGGTACCGATGCCAATATTCAGACAGATCCCCTTTTCCTGTACTTCCTTCTGAAGCTTCAGCAGCTTCTGTTGGTTTGCCTTTTCTTTCACAACTCCGGCATTGGAAAAAACAATATATTCTCTCCGTCCAAATGCAAAAAAGGTCCCCTGCACGCTCTCCACATATCTGACGATTTCTTTTTCTATCTCTGCTTTATTGATCATGCTGGAATAATAATTATCCTGCAGCCGCTCATAATTTGTCAGCTGTAGTACCTCTACAGCAATCTGCGAATACACCGCCTCATTCAGCGCATATTCATTTCTCAGCCGTTCCAGTGCCAGACGTACCATCGCTCTGGTCGGTCCCAGATAAATAGCCGGATAGCCCTTTTCCTTCAGTGTACGATATACCCATACAAGTGAAGTCAGCGCCACATTCGTCTTTCCTGCTTCCTGCAGGCTGATATGCCAGTCCACATACTCCTGCTCCTCTACTCCTGGTTGGAAAGAACAGGAATAAATGTTCCTGGCCAGGATGTGAAAAGCGTCCAGCAAATCCTCAATCACCTGGTTTTCCACAATATCGATACTGAATGCATCCAACTCCATGTGCTGCTTCTCCATTTCCAAAAAAGCTCCTGCCACACTCAGAGCCGATTTTTCAACCGATGTATGCGGCTTCTTCAACTCATACATTTCTTCTACGAAGCTTTCAATTGCACAGCCGGTAAATAAAATTACATCACATTCTTTCTCGCACCGCTCTACCACCTGATCACAGGTGTTGACCTGTTCTCTGGGATAACAGCTTACCTCCAGAGCTGTATCAATATCATACAGACTCTTTTCTATCATATTACAGGAGGACTGTGGTCCGATGATTCCTATTTTCATATCTGCCATACCTCTTTTTCTATAGGCTCTTATCCTTCCCGGCGCCGGTATATTTCCGGTCTATATATGGGAAAAGGCGGCGTACCTTTCCGTACGTCGCCTTTTCATTATATCGCAGAACCGTCAAATAATTCAACCTTTGAATGCTCTTTCATAAATTCCAGATAGCTTTCTTTCGTAAAGGCAGGAACAAATTCTGCCAGAATGTCTTTGGCTTCCTTCGCATCTTCATACAGCAGATCAATAATGGTCATAGCCATCATTTTAGCCGGGAGAATATATGCTTCCTCAGGATCATCCAGACGATAGTCCTTCGTATGCAGACCGCCTGTGATACCATCTGTCCATATATGCATACATGGCATCAGCTGAGACATATCGCCCAGATCCGTAGATCCGGCTGTCTCGTACAGTTCTACGAAAGAATCTTCGTCCGCACCGCCGTACTGAACCATATTGCTGCGGTATAGATGGGACAGCTTCCGGTCTGTCTTCATCGGAAGATAACCAATCTGATCCTGAATTTCTACCTTTCCGCCGATCGCCAATGCCCCTGCCTTCAGCGCACGGTTTACCTTTGCACTTGCATCCAGCATACCCGGAATATTAAATGCACGCACCATAATCTGCATACACACTACTTCCGGTACTACGTTAACCAGACCGCCGCCCTCGGTAATGACCGCGCTGACTCTGACCTTATCCTTCTCCTGGAAAGTCTCCCGGAGTGCATGGATATTATTCAGGGCCAGCTCCGCCATATTCAGAGCATTGATACCATTGTGCGGAGCGAATCCTGCATGAGATGCCTGTCCGATAAAACGTACAGTTTTTGTAACAAAACCATTACAGTCTGTATCTATCGTACATCTTTTTTTCTTATCCTCCATCTCCATCATGTGACATTGCAGGATCATATCCACATCATCCAGACCGCCGCGGCGCAGGTACTCCTGCTTACCTCCATAGAACTGAATTTTGCCATCTGCAATCAGACCGTTCCGATAATCATAATCCACACATTCCTCGGAGGGAATTGCAATGAAATCCACACTGCCGCCCAGCTCATTAAGAACACCGGACTTCATAATCCCCATTGCACAGCCGAACATATTCGCCAGCTGTACATGATGACCACAGGCGTGTACATTTCCATTCGCCGCACAATCCGGATGTTCTGCACAAACCACGCAATCCAGCTCACCCATGACAGCAACCCGAGGACCACCCTTTTTGGGAGAAGATACCTTACATCCCGTATAGGCGATCTCTGTCTCCGGTTCCAGTCCGTTCTGCCGGAATGCCTGTACAACACGATCCGTGGTTCTGAATTCCTTGTATCCCAGCTCCGGTGTACGATAAGTATCCTGTCCCAGAGCTATGATCTGATCCCGATAAGCATCAATGACATCCAGACACTTCTGCTTTAATTCGTCTTTTTTCATACCTGTCCGCTTCCTTTACTCTACGGACATCATACGCCGTAAAACTTTCGTAGCTTTCCACACTTCATCCATATCAAGAGATTCTTCTACGGTATGTACAGCTCTCATGCCCAGTCCCAGGATAACACTTCTATAGCCATGTCCTGCCAGAACATTGGCATCGCTTCCGCCGCCGATGATCTGCAGATCCGGAGTAATTCCTTCTGCTTCCATCGCTTTGGCCGTCTCCTTTACCAGTTCACAGTCCAGATCCAGAGATAAGGTCGGATATGCCAGCTCATGGCAGAAATCATAGGATGCACCCATAGATTCCGCTGCTTCCTTACAGCACTGTTCCATATAGGCTACCTCTGCTGCCAGCTTTTCCATACTGTGAGAACGGATTTCCGCAGTAAATGTTACCTCATCCGTTACGATATTCGTTGCAGATCCACCTTCAATATGTCCTATATTAGAAGTAGTCTGTGCATCGATTCTTCCGATGTGCATATTTGCAATTGCTTTGGAGGCAGCTACGATCGCATTGATTCCTTTTTCCGGTTCAATGCCCGCATGTGCTTTCTTTCCATGGAAGGTAATAGAAATGGCTTCCATCGCCGGCGCCTTATATGCGATTACACCGGTATCTCCTGTTGCATCTGCAATTACCAGATCCTTGCATGGCAGCATAGACAGATCCATGTGCTTCGTTCCCTGCATACTGATTTCTTCTGAACAGGTAAACACCAGATAAATATCCCTATGCGGTGCATTCGTCTCCAGAATGTCCTCTACTGCTTCCAAAATGGCAGTAATACCGGACTTGTCATCTCCGCCCAGAGTTGTCGTACCATCCGTACGGATGATATTTCCTTCGATCACCGGATTCACATTTTTACATGGTTCGATCTGATCCATGTGTGCACCGAATCCCAGTGCCATTCCTTCCTGATTTCCCTTCAGGAAAGCAACAATATTTCTTCCGTTTCCACCATAGCCTGCACCTGCATTGTCAGACTGGAACGGAATATTATGCGCTGTAAGCCAGCTTTCTACCCAGTCCGCCATCTCTTTTTCACCTTTGGATGGACTATATACTTTAATCATTTCAATAAAACGATCCTGTAATCTTTCTCTAGACAGCATAACACGTGCTCCTTTCTGCTATTTGGCGTCGTCTGTCAGTTCCTTTTTGTACAGTACTCTTCCGGCAAAGATAGAACCAAATACCGCTACCAGGATAACTGCATAGGATGGTGTTCCAGGCAGGAATGAGAGGAAATTGTTCTTTAACAGCCAGTTCATACCAAATGCGATCACAACAGCAACTCCAGCCAGCTTCGGTCTTGCGATTGCGAACTGTCCGAATACGGCACCATAAAGAGCCGGGAGAAGGAAGTTCAGCGCATCCTTTACTCCTGCAGGCATTGCATTGATGATAGCATTTCCTGCAATTGCGCCAACTGTCAGAATCACAATATTTACAATGATAGATACTGCGATACCAATTGTAGAAATTACGGATCCCTTCTCGGTTCCCATTTCCACGCCTGCTGCTTCCTGTGCTACAGAAGAACATGGTACACGCATGTTGGAAGTGTTACCGGATAAGAATGTCAGATAAGTTCCCGGAATACCCAGAATCGGGAAGTAAGAAATCGGTTCTACTACATAGAATGCACCGCTGACACTCATCTGGGAAATTGTTCCTGCAATGATCGCAGATACAGGCGGCATATAACCGTAAATAACAGAGATTACGATCGCCGGGCAGAAACAGGTAATGATACCAAGCAGCATCGTGATCTTGCCCCATTTGACAATGCTTGGTATATAGGTTTTAGAATAATATTCGTTGTTCATCCTTTTCTCCTCCTTCTACAGTGCGATATTCCAGATATAACCAACGATCATACCTGTAAACATGGAAATGGCAAATGCCCACTCCCGAAGCCAGTTGATGTTCTTTTCTTTTGCAGTCTTGGACAGAATCATCATCAGAATACATCCGATAATTGTTGCTACTGCCGGAGCTCCGCCGAATGCGAACTGTCCTTCTGCGTTAAAGAAGTTACCGCTTGCCAGGTTTGCAAATGCACCTAACATAGCTCCTGAAGAAATGATCGGAACCATCTTGGAATTTCCTTTGGACATCAGGTGATTTACCTTATCCATCTTATCTGTGAAGATCAGGGTAAATACCAGCCATCCAAGAGAACCACAGATCATAACCCATACACCGCAGGCAAATGCTGTAGGATTTAAGTTTTCCAGGGTTGTTCCCATTGCCTGTGCACCAAAGCCTGCTGCCATCGCCTCATAGTTTACTGAACCGATGAATGACAATCTCATCCATGATACCGGAGCACCCATGGATACGATCAGAGAAATCATAGTTACCAGAATAACAACAGATGGTCCGATAGAAGAAATAGCACTGCTCTTAATGGCAATGTTTACCTGTTCCTTCGTGATTCCCACCTCTTTTGCCGCTCTCACGGACTTGCGGAAAAACAATACAGACTGGAATATAACAATTCCAACTGCAATTGCAGCGGCCAGCCACATCAGTGGACTGTTGGCCAGTTCCAAATAGTTTACACTTTCTTTCATTCTCTTGTCTCCTTTACTTTAGTTTAAGACATGTCCTTAATATGTCCTTATCTAGAATATACAATAAATTTTTCACAAAGTCAATTTTATATAGGAAATTAGGCCATGGTATTCTTCACAAAAATAAT
>DNJM01000035.1 GCA_003489085.1 Lachnospiraceae bacterium | reverse complement strand
AACACAGGAGATCCGTGTGATCCGTATGGTCGGTGACTTCCAGCTTCACCATGCGGTGCTGCGGCGCTATCTCAAACATAAGGAAATACTGACAAATCCGTTTTTTGTGGATATCCGCAGTCGGTTCCAGATTTTCTGTGAGAAAAAAAGCTATTCCAGGGTAACTACAGAGCATTATGTGAAGCAGTCTTCTTATCTGATGGATTACCTAGCCGCACAGGGGATGGATGATTTCACAGCAGTTACTCTGAATACGGTTAATGCCTATATCAGGACGCTTGCAGGTTTTACCTACAAAACAGTAGAGCAGCATATCTGTTCCCTGCGTGCCTTTTTCCGTTTCCTGTACCAGGAAGGCATCGTACCGGATGACCTTGCGGCAAAAATGCCCATGGTAAAAGCCAGGAAGCAGGCTGCCATCCCTTCCGTCTGGACCCATGAAGAACTGAAACAGCTGATCGGGGCCATCGACCGGGGAAGTCCGAAAGGCAGACGGGACTATGCCATTATCCTGATTGCGTGCCGTCTGGGGCTGCGCTGCACGGATATCAAAAACCTGTGCTTTGAGAACTTCCACTGGGCGGAGAAAAAACTCTGCTTTACCCAGTCGAAGACAGGACAGCCGATGGAGCTGCCACTTGTCCCGGATGTGGGCTGGGCAGTGATCGATTACCTGAAATATGGAAGACCGAAGGTTGACAGCAGCCGTATCTTTGTCCGGCATATGGCCCCATTTCTTCCCTTCTCAGAAGGGGACCATCTGGACCAGCTGATAAGGGCATATATGGTAAAGGCGCACATACCGATGCGCGGCAGACACCGGGGGATGCACAGCCTGCGCCATACCATGGCAAGCGTCCTTCTGGAGAAGGATACCCCTCTCCCTGTCATTTCCGATATTATCGGACACCTGGACACGAATTCCACTGCAGTGTATCTAAAGGTAGATATGGAACGGCTGGTGGAATGCCCTCTGGACTTTGAGGAGGTGATCCGTCTTGGCTGAACCCGTTTTTACAGGCCCTTTCAGGAAAGAAATGAAAGACTTCATCTCTCTCAAACGGTCTATCGGATACAAATACAGCACAGAGCCCGGCATACTGAAGCGTTTTGACAGCTACCTGGCAGAAAAATACCCGGAGGCAGATACCCTCTCTAAAGATGCCGTGATCGGCTGGTGTTCCAGGACAATGCACGAATCCGCTGCAAACCACTGTTCCCGTGCTTCAGTAATACGCCAGTTTTCAAAGTACCTGGACAGCATTGGGATCCCTGTGTGGATACTCCCAAAGAATTATTATCCTGCAGGTCAGCAGTATGTGCCGCATATTTATACCCCGGATGAGCTCAGGCGTTTCTTTTCAGAAACAGATAAATGCTGCTATTGTTCCGAAGTCCCTTACAGGCATCTGGTGATGCCGGAATTCTTCAGGCTGCTCCTTTCTTGCGGGCTGCGCTGCTCGGAAGCACGGCTGCTTACAGTCCGGGATGTTGACCTGCATCAGGGAATACTGACAGTCCGTGATTCAAAGAATCACAACAGCCGCCTGGTTCCGATGCCAGAATCCATGACCCTGAGGCTACGCAGGTATGCCGGACAGGTCCATCCTTTCCCGGAACCTGAAAGATATTTTTTCCCAGGCTGCGACGGGAAAGCAATGACATTGGGAAATGTCTATAAAAACTTCCGGCGCTTTCTCTGGAAAGCGGGCATCTCCCATACCGGGGATGGCCCCAGAGTTCACGATTTTCGGCATGCCTACTGCATTTACCGCCTGAGGGAGTGGGCACAGCAGGACCGGGACCTGATGGTATTGATCCCCATGATGCGCACTTACCTGGGGCATCAGACTTTCAACGAAACAGCGTATTACCTCAGATGGACGGCAGATGTTTTCCCTGATATCCGAATGAAACTGGAAAAGTGCTATAAGGACATCATTCCGGAACTGGAGGAACCTGCCCATGAAGCCGACTGATTTCTCCATGCACCTTACATCTTTCCTGTCTGACTATCTCCCTGTCCAGAAAAATGTCAGCAGGAACACGATAAAATCCTACAGGGATACTTTTAAGCTTCTCCTTCTTTTCTGTGAAAAAGAAGAATCACTCCCCGTGGAAAAGATCACTATGAAGAAGCTTTCTTCCGATCTTGTCGTGCGGTTCTTGAACTGGCTGGAAACAGAACGGAAAAGCTCGGTTTCCACAAGGAATCTGCGACTGACAGCGATCCATTCCTTTTTCCGTTATGCCCAGTCCGAATCGCCGGAATCCCTGTACCACTACCAGAAAGTGCTTGCCATACCTGTAAAGAAAAAACGGCAGGCAGTAGTAGAGCATCTGTCTCCAGAAGGGATTCAGCTCCTGCTGGAACAGCCGGATAAATCTATGTCCCATGGACGACGGGATCTTACATTGATGAGCCTGATGTATGACAGCGGGGCAAGGGTTCAGGAGATCATAGACCTTTCTGTCAGGGATTTCATCCCTGGAAACAACCCTATGCTGATCCTTACTGGAAAGGGCAACAAAACACGGCGGGTCCCCATCATGAAGAATACGGCTACACTCGTTGAAGCATATATTTCCGAAAACAGGCTGAACCTGGCGCATAAGGCCAGTTACCCACTTTTTACGAATAAGCAGCACAACAGGCTGACGAAAGAAGGAGTTGCCTATATCATCAACAAATATGCTGTCATGGCACATGAAATATCTGACAAAGTACCGGAAAAGGTAAAATGCCATATGCTCCGCCATTCCAAGGCGGTCCATCTGCTGCAGGCGGGTGTTAACCTGATCTATATCCGTGATTTTCTGGGGCACAGCGATATCAAAACCACTGAAACTTACGCAAGGGCCGATACGGAACTGAAGCGAAAAGCCTTGGAAAACGCTTATCCGGATCTGGTAGATTCCAATCTGCCGGACTGGAGCGAAAACGGTGACCTGATGGAATGGCTGTCTGAGTTGTAACTGTTATAAGTGGAATACTATGCAAAGTAAAATCTGAGTGAATCCTTTATTTATAAGGAAAAACGGTACATTCTTTGCATAGTTTTCTACTTTGCATAGGGCTGTCTTATTATCTCAAGTATGCGGAAGATTCAACGGA
>DNJM01000070.1 GCA_003489085.1 Lachnospiraceae bacterium | reverse complement strand
GCAAATCGGTTTTACTGATGATCTAACCTTCACGTCAAATCCTCCTTTCCCTAAAGTGCCTTTTTGCCTACACATTTCAATAACTTGCGAAGAAATCTCCGCAAGCGTCCATTTAGTATTATAGCACTCTTATTTCCAGAAAGTCAATACCTTTTTTATTTATCTCTCCAGATAATTCTTCCCTTGGATACGTCATATGGAGACAATTCCAGTGTTACCTTATCTCCCGGCAGAATCTTGATATAGTTCATACGCAGCTTTCCGCTGATATGAGCCAGTACCTGATGGCCGTTTTCCAGTTCTACCTGAAACATGGCATTCGGTAATTTTTCTACTACAGTTCCTTCGATTTCAATTACATCAGCTTTTGACATACTAATCCTCCCTATAACGTCGGTCTTATTTCTTTTTCATATTCTTTGATGAGAGCATGAATTCTGCTGTCATCGATTTCGGATATTTCATATTGCCTGCAAATTATCTGTACATGTTTCTTTCTTTTCTTTTTGGGATCTGCAAAAGTCTTTGCCGATCCGTCAGCGAGATATACATATGCCTCATCCTGACGGATTATGAGATATATTTTTCCTTTGTCATGACCCGCCTTTGATTTTGCAAGCATTCCGGATTTTATTTCCATCATTTATGATCTCCATTCGGTAAAGACAGAAGCCTGGGTTCATCCTCTGTAATCAATACCGTATTTTCATAATGGGCAGACAGTGAACCGTCCTTTGTTACGACCGTCCATCCATCGCCAAGCCATCTGACCTTCGCACTCCCCATATTAATCATGGGTTCAATGGCAAGGGTCATTCCCGCCTGCAGCTTCATACCCTTTCTTGCAAGCGTAAAGTTCGGTATCTGCGGTTCTTCGTGCATTGCCGTTCCGATTCCATGGCCGCATAATTCTCGGACAACGCCATATCCGTAAGCCTTCGCATGTCTGTCAATCGCTGCCGAAATATCAAATAGATGATTGCCTTCACGGGCATACTTTATTCCTTCAAAAAAACATTCCCGTGTCACTTTGATCAACTGCCTTGCTTCTTTGCTGATTTCCCCTACCGCATGTGTTCTGGCAGCATCGGAATGATATCCATGGTAAATCAGCCCGGCATCCAGACTGACAATGTCTCCTTCCTGAATGAAACGATCCTTTCTTGGTATTCCGTGGACCACTTCATTATTAATGGAGACGCAGATCGATGCCGGATATCCCTCATAGTTCAGGAAAGAAGGTATACAGCCATAGCTGCGGATAACCTCCTCTCCTAAACGGTCAATCTCATACGTAGATATGCCGGGACGAATAGCCTTTTCAAGTTCTTCATGTACAATGGACAGAATCCGTCCCGCCTCTGTCATGAATTCGATTTCTCGCTTCGACTTGATTGTAACCGGCATATTCTTACTCTCCTAATATCTCTACAATAGATTTGAATACTTCTTCCAGATTCCTTGTACCGTCAACGGATTTCAGAATACCGGCCTTCGTATAGTAATCAATCAATGGCTGTGTCTGTTCATGGTATACACCCAGACGTTTCTGAACCGTTTCCGGTTTATCATCGTCACGCAGGATCAGTTCAGCGCCGCAGGTATCGCAGATTCCCTCCACCTTCGGAGCTGCATATACAACGTGATATGTAGCACCACAGGATACACATGCTCTTCTGCCTGACATACGGTTTACAATATTTTCATCCGGTACGTCTACATCGATTGCATAGTCCAGCTTTTCGCCAAGACCTTCCAGCGCTTTTGTAAGAGCCTCAGCCTGCGGAATTGTTCTCGGGAAGCCGTCCAGTACATAGCCATTTGCACAGTCTTCTTTCTGAACACGGTCAATGACCAGATTTACAGTCAGTTCATCCGGCACCAGAAGTCCCTGGTCCATATATGTCTTTGCCTGTTTACCAAGCTCTGTTCCATTCTTAATATTCGCACGGAAGATATCCCCTGTAGAGATGTGCGGAATATGATATTTTTCTGCAATCTTCTTTGCCTGCGTTCCTTTGCCTGCTCCCGGAGCACCTAACATGATAATTTTCATAAAATTCTCCTTATAGAGTTTTAACCCGCGAAGCTTCTCCTTCTATTGGATAAAGAGGAAACCCGCGAGCTAAATCTTACTTATTTAGAAATCCTTTATAGTTACGCACAAGCATCTGAGATTCCATCTGCTTGATTGTTTCCAGAACGACACCTACAATAATGATTAAAGAAGTACCGCCGAAGGAAACACTTGCACCGAATATTCCATTAAAGAAAAACGGAATGACCTGCACAATGATAAGTCCACAGGCACCGATAAAAATGATTTTGTTCAGGATTTTTGTCAAATAATCAACTGTCGGCTTTCCGGGACGAATCCCAGGAATAAATCCGCCGCTCTTCTTCATGTTATTTGCAATCTCCAATGGATTAAAGGTAATGGAGGTATAGAAATAAGCAAAGAATACTGTCAGCAGAATATAGACGATTAATCCCCAGGAATACTTCAGCTGAGAAGGATTGCACCAGTTTCCTGAATTCATTCCTCTTAAAATCTCACTGCCGATCCCTGAGCCATTGCCCTTTCCAAGGAAAGATGCGATGACAATCGGTGTCTGCATCAGGGATGATGCAAAAATAACCGGAATGACACCAGCTGTATTTACTTTCAGCGGAATATTCGTAGAGTGTCCGCCAACCGCCCGTCTTCCCTGCATCTTCTGAGAATACTGAACTGCAATTCTTCTTTCACCATCCTGCAGGATGATAACAAATACAACCAGTAAAATAATAATTGCCAGAATGATGCCTGCAGCAAGTCCGCCCTTTGCGATGCTCTTTCCACTGATAAACTTATTATACAAGGTTGTAAAATCGCTTGGTACACGTGAAAGGATATTGATCAGAAGTACAATCGAAATACCATTTCCAATACCTTTTTCCGTGATTCTCTCACCGATCCACATCAGGAATGCGGAGCCGGCTGTCAGGGTAACGACTACAACAGCTGCATTGACAAAATTATATTCCTCCAACAGTCCCTGGCGTCCGAAGCCGACTGCCATAGCTGTGGATTCCACCAGCGCCAGTAAAACCGTCACATAACGGGTTATGGACTGGATTTTCTTTCTTCCATCTTCTCCATCCTTCTGCATCTCTTCCAGTTTCGGAATTGCAATCGTCAGGAGCTGCATGATGATGGACGACGTAATATACGGCGTAATACTCAATGCAAAGATGGACATTTTTTCAAAGGAGCCACCGGTAAAAGCGCTGAAAAAATTGAACGCTTCACCGGTCTGCTGTGTAAAAAAGTTCTGAATATAAGCTGAGTTAACACCAGGTGTCGGCAGCTGGGACCCAACTCTGACTACGATCAGCATCAGAAATGTATACATAATCCGCTTACGCAGATCTTCAATCTGAAATGCTTTTCGAAATGTCTTAAGCATTAGATCACCTCTGCTTTTCCACCAAGAGCCTCAATTTTAGCTTTAGCGCCTTCACTGAATGCGTTAGCCTGTACAGTCAGTTTCTTTGTTAATTCTCCATTTCCGAGGATTTTTACACCATCTCTCGGATTCTTAACAATACCTGTCTCGATCAGTGTTTCAACAGATACTACTGAATCATTCTCGAATGCATCCAGGACACCTACATTAATGCCAATGATTGTCTTAGAGCTTGGGCAAGTAAAGCCTCTCTTCGGAATTCTTCTGTATAATGGCATCTGACCACCTTCGAATCCTGGTCTTGGTGCTCCGGAACGAGCTTTCTGACCTTTGTGCCCCTTCCCTGCTGTCTTACCATTTCCTGAACCGTGACCACGGCCTCTTCTGAAATTATCGTTCTGCTTTGAACCATCAGCTGGTCTTAAATTTGATAAGTCCATTGTGACACCTCCTTATCCGCTATTACGCTTCTTCTACTTTAACAAGATGCTGAACCTGTTTGATCATTCCTCTTGTTGCTTCGTTGTCCGGAAGAACAACGGATTTATTTGTTTTCTTCAGTCCTAACGCTTCTACAGTTCTTTTATGCTTCGGAATTGCACCGATTGTAGATTTTACTAATGTAATCTTTAAATTTGCCATTGTAAATGCTCTCCTTCCTTAGCCTAAAATCTCTTCTACGGACTTACCGCGAAGTTTAGCTACTGCTTCCGGAGTCTTTAACTGGCTTAAACCATTGATGGTTGCAAGAACAACATTCTGTTTGTTGTTAGAACCAAGAGATTTTGTACGGATGTTCTTGATTCCAGCCATTTCGATAACGGCACGCGCAGGACCACCTGCGATAACACCGGTACCATCCGGAGCCTTCTTCAGAAGTACAGTAGCACTTCCGAACTTACCATATAAGTCATGTGTGATACTTCCGTTATCATCCATTGCAACAGAGATCAGCTTCTTTGTTGCATCTTCTTTACCCTTGCGGATTGCTTCCGGAATTTCAGCTGCTTTACCTAAACCTGCACCAACATGGCCATTTCCGTCACCAACAACTACTAAAGCTGTGAATCTGAAGTTACGACCACCCTTAACAACTTTGGTAACACGCTTAATTGATACTACCTTTTCTGTTAATTCTAATGAACTAGCATCAATACGATTCTGTTTCATGTGTCTTTACCTCCTAGAAATTCAGACCAGCTTCTCTAGCTGCTTCTGCTAATGCTTTCACTTTTCCATGGTATATAAAGCCGCCTCTGTCAAAAACAACTTCCGTAATACCCTTTTCGATTGCTTTCTTTGCAATAACAGTTCCTAAATATGCTGCTGCTTCAACATTGTTGGTCTTTTCTAATTCAGCTTTCACATCTTTCTGAAGAGTGGATGCAGAAACCAGAGTGTTCCCAACCGTATCGTCAATAATCTGAGCATACATATGATTATTGCTT
>DNJM01000084.1:587-5221 GCA_003489085.1 Lachnospiraceae bacterium | reverse complement strand
TGAAGCCGGTCATGCTTTTGCAAGCTATGTATCCTCCAGAGAGGTTCCATATCTGGACCTGCACTGGCCGACAATGGAAGGCGCTGAGACACATTCTATGTCAATGGAATTTTTAACGGCTCCATGGCATGAAAAGTTCTTCAAGGATCAGACAAAGAAATATGAATACAGCCATCTGGTAGGTACGCTGTTCTTCATCCCATACGGCTGTATGGTGGATCATTTCCAGGAGATTGTTTATCTGCATCCGGAACTGACTCCGGAGGAACGGAATCAGGAATGGCTGAAGCTGGAAAGCATGTATCGTCCGTATCTGGATCTGGCAGGACTTCCGTGTTACGCAAGAGGAGCAGGATGGCAGAGACAGCTGCATTTCTATACGGTTCCATATTATTATATTGATTACTGTCTGGCACAGACTGTGGCATTGCAGTATTGGATGAAGTCTGAAGAAAGCTGGAAGGAAGCGTGGGAAAATTATCTGGCATTTGTAAAGCAGGGCGGCAAGAAGAGCTTCGTAGAGCTGGTAGAAGATGCTGGTATGGTACTTCCATTCACCTCCGGATGTCTGAAGAGGATTACGGATTATGTAGAAAAATGGCTGGAAGGTCATAAAATGTAAAAAAGAATACATATAAAAAGCAAGGCTGCTTACGATAGCATAGGAAGGTATGCTGTCAGGTAAGCAGCCTTTTTGAGCTTTAGAATTTCTTCAGACACCATTTTTCCAGCAGGGCAATCAGCTGATAGAGTGCCATGGCGATGATACACAGAATGACGATGGACATCAGAAGCCAGTCGAGCTTGAAGACCTGAGAAGAATAGATAATCAGGTATCCAAGTCCTTCCCTGGCTCCTATGAATTCACCGATGATGACACCTACCAGGCAGAGGCCGATGTTGACCTTCATGTTGCTGATAATCGACGGGATGGAGCTTGGCAGCACTACCTTGGAAAGTGCATGCATACGGCCGCCATGCAGCGTGTAAATCAGCTTCAGGTCATCCGGATCCACTTCACGGAAGCTGGTATACAGATTCAGAATACTTCCGAAGACCGCTACAGACATCCCGGCTACAATAATTGTAGTCCGGTTGGCGCCCAGCCAGACGATAAGAAGGGGCGCCAGAGCAGACTTGGGAAGACTGTTCAGTACGACCAGGTAGGGATCCAGGATCTCAGAAGCGCCGGGAGAGAACCAGAGCAGTACTGCAGTCAGAATACTGATGATCAGAACCAGAAGAAAGCTGGTAAGTGTTTCATATAGTGTGATGCCGATATGGCGGAAGATCACTCCGTCTTTCGCCATCGTAAGGAAGCATGCGCCAATCCGGGAGGGACTGCTGAAGATAAAGGAGTCGATGATGCCGCGCTTTGCCGTAAACTCCCAGAGGGACAGAAAGAGAAGCAGGATCAGAAACCGTGCACAGATGACGATTCTGCGGTGCTGCTTCAGGGAATGCAGATAGTCGGACTGCTGTCTGGAAACGGCAGGCGGTACATTTTGCTGTCCGACAGAATTATTCAGCTGCATGGTCATTCAGCTCCTTCCAGATCAGATTAAAATATGTTTTGAATTCCGGTGCGTTTCTGCGGTTTAAAGGAGTATCTTTCTCCAGAGAGAAGATCATGGGGACGGTCTGCTTAATATAGGCCGGCCGGTTGGACAGAATGATGATCCGGTCGCCCAGACTGATTGCTTCTGAAAGGTCGTGTGTGACCAGAATGGCAGTCTTCTTCTCACTTCGGATGATCTGCCCGATGTCATCACCCACGGTCAGCCGTGTCTGATAATCCAGTGCAGAAAATGGTTCATCCAGAAGCAGGATATCCGGTTCCAGAACGAGTGTCCGAACCAGCGCGGCCCTCTGGCGCATGCCCCCGGAAAGCTCAGAGGGTCTGGCATCCTTAAATTGAGACAAGCCATAGGTATCCAGCAGAGAGAGCGCATGTGCATGGGTTTTGGCGGTCATCATATGCTGGATTTCCAGGCCTAGTATGACATTGTGATAAATGGTCCGCCATTCAAATAGATGATCCTTCTGCAGCATGTAGCCGACGTTGGTGGTGCTTTCTTTAAGGGGTTTTCCGTTCAGGCGGATGCTGCCGTTCTCTGGTGCAATGAGTCCGCTGATCAGAGAAAGCAAAGTGGATTTGCCGCAGCCGGATGGACCGACAATGGAAACGAATTCTCCCTCCTTCAGGCTGAAGGAGATGTCGCTTAGCGCTTTGGTTTCACCATCTTTGGTGTGATAAGAATATTGAATCTGTTTCAGTTCCAGAATAGGTTCCATGATACCTCCTTAACTCATTCGGATCCCTTATTAAGGAATCCTATCTACATTTATCATATGTATGTGCAAAAAAAATGTCCCACAGACAGGAGAAAATCGACAAAAAACAAGAAAAATCAGGTTGCGGGATAGAAGTCATGGATGTATAATTGAATAAATATTCGCGCAAAAAGGGAGCTTTATTCATGAACTATCAAAAGGAGCTGGATCAGCTCATAGCAGTTTTGAAAAAGGAAGAAAGAGTACCAAGATTATTGCTGCACAGCTGCTGTGCACCCTGCAGCAGTTACGTGCTGGAATATCTGTCAGAATATTTTGAAATCACCGTATTCTATTATAATCCGAATATCTACCCGGAGGAAGAATATACCAAGCGTATCGTAGAGCAGCAGATGTTGATCTCAGCGATGCCGGTAAAGCATCCGGTGACATTTCTGGCGGGGCCATATGAGAAGGAGAAGTTTTACTGCATGGCGGGCGGAATGGAGAATATCAAGGAAGGCGGGGAGCGATGCTTCTGCTGCTATCGGCTGCGGCTTAGCGAAGCAGCCAGGATGGCAAAGGCCGGAGGGTTTGACTACTTTACGACCACACTTAGTATCAGCCCGATGAAAAATGCACAGAAATTAAATGAGATCGGTCAGGAGGCCGGAAATGCCTATGGAGTGCCATACCTGAAATCTGACTTTAAGAAGCGGAATGGGTATAAGCGCTCCACAGAACTGTCGAAGGAATATGGACTGTACCGTCAGGACTACTGCGGATGCGTTTATTCATATAGGGAGCGTCAGGAACAGAAAAAGGCACAGAGAACGAAATAAAGGGAGAAAAGACTATGGCACAGTTATGGGGCGGACGTTTCACTAAGGAGACGGACGAGCTGGTATACCGTTTCAATGCATCGATCGGATTCGACCAGCGCTTTTATGAGCAGGATCTGAAAGGAAGCATGGCGCATGTGAAAATGCTTTCCAGACAGGGAATATTAACAGAGACGGAGGAAGAGCAGATCCTTGCAGGACTTGAGGGAATCCTGACCGATATTAAGGCAGGAACGCTTCCTATTGATGAAAGCTGTGAAGATATCCACAGCTTTGTGGAGTCCACATTGATTGACCGGATCGGTGATCCGGGTAAGAAGCTGCATACCGGAAGAAGCCGAAATGACCAGGTGGCGCTTGATATGAAGCTTTATATCCGGGATGAGATCAGGGAAGTTGATGGACTGTTAAAGGAGCTTCTGGGTGTGATTCTTACGATTATGGAAGAGCATACGAAGACATATATGCCTGGTTTTACACATCTGCAGAAGGCGCAGCCTGTGACGCTGGCACATCATCTGGGAGCTTATTTTGAAATGTTTAAGAGGGACCGGCAGCGGATGGGGGATATTTATAAACGCATGAATTTCTGCCCTCTGGGAGCAGGTGCACTGGCAGGCACGACTTATCCGCTGGATCGGGAGTATACGGCAGAGCTTCTGGGATTTGACGGACCAACCTTAAATAGTATGGATTCCGTTTCAGACAGGGATTATCTGATCGAGATGTTGGCTGCATTTTCTACTATTATGATGCATCTTAGCCGGTTTTCCGAAGAGATGATTCTCTGGAATTCCAATGAATATCAGTTTATAGAGCTGGACGATGCCTATAGCACCGGAAGCAGTATTATGCCGCAGAAGAAGAATCCGGACATTGCCGAGCTGGTAAGGGGGAAGACCGGCCGGGTCTATGGCGCCCTGATGTCCATGCTGACGACGATGAAGGGAATTCCGCTGGCATATAATAAAGATATGCAGGAGGATAAGGAGCTGGTTTTTGATGCCATTGACACGGTAAAAGGCTGTATTTCCCTTTTTGGCGGTATGCTGGCGACGACGAGGTTCCGTATCGAGGTGATGGAAAAAAGTGCGGCACATGGTTTTACCAATGCAACCGATGCAGCGGATTATCTTGTCAATCACGGTGTGCCTTTCCGGGATGCGCATGGAATTGTCGGACGGCTGGTATTAACCTGCATTGAGAAAGGAATCGCACTGGATGATTTAAGTCTGGCAGAATATCAGCAAATTTCACCTGTATTTGAAGAAGATATCTATGAAGCAATTCGCATCCGAACCTGCGTCAATAAACGAAATATCATCGGGGCGCCGGGAGAAGAGGCGATGCAGGAGGTCCTGCGGATCAACCGAAGGTATATGGAAGAGCAAGAGGAAATCACAGAATAGAAGAATGCAGACAGAATAATGACAGAAGAAAGAGAGTGAAGAAAATGGATCAGAAATTGCGGGTAGGAATTTTAGGAGCAACAGGAATGGTAGGACAGAGATTTATTTC
>DNJM01000084.1:0-315 GCA_003489085.1 Lachnospiraceae bacterium | reverse complement strand
AATGGTAGGACAGAGATTTATTTCTCTGCTGGAGGACCATCCATGGTATGAGGTAGTGGCAGTGGCAGCGAGTGAAAGATCTGCCGGAAAAACCTATGAAGAAGCAGTGGGAGACCGCTGGAAAATGACAAAACCGATGCCGGAAGGCGTAAAGAAACTGGTTGTCATGAATGTCAAAGAAGTGGAAAAGGTTGCCGCAGAGGTAGATTTCGTGTTCAGCGCCGTAGATATGACCAAGGAAGAGATTCGGACGATTGAGGATGCTTATGCGAAGACAGAAACCCCGGTGGTTTCCAATAACAGTGCACATCGCTG
>DNJM01000120.1:9697-9826 GCA_003489085.1 Lachnospiraceae bacterium | reverse complement strand
TTAAAGACCAGGAAGAAGAACAAGAAATCCAACAAGCTGATCGTCAGAAGAAGAGACGGCAGGACGTTTAAATAATTAAGAGGAGGTTTCACCAATGGCTCGTTCGTTAAAAAAAGGACCATTTGCAGA
>DNJM01000120.1:5560-9363 GCA_003489085.1 Lachnospiraceae bacterium | reverse complement strand
AGCTTACTGAAAAAAGTAGATGCGATGAACGCAAGCGGAAAGAAGTCTGTTATCAAGACCTGGTCCCGCCGTTCCACCATTTTCCCGCAGATGGTTTCCCATACATTTGCAGTTCATGATGGAAGAAAACATGTGCCGGTATACGTCACAGAGGATATGGTAGGACATAAGCTCGGAGAGTTCGTGCCCACCAGAACTTACAGAGGCCACGGCAAAGACGAGAAAAAATCCAGACGTTAATCATATTTTATTTTTGGAAGGAGGTTTCATCTAATGGCAAAAGGATCCAGAAGTCAGATTAAGAGAGCAAGGAATGCCCAGAAGGATACAAGGCCGTCCGCAAAGTTAAGCTATGCGCGCGTTTCTGTCCAGAAAGCATGCTTTGTCTTAGACGCCATCAGAGGTAAAGATGTACAGACAGCGCTTGGTATTGTAGCTTACAATCCAAGATACGCTTCTACACTGATAGAGAAACTATTAAAATCCGCGATCGCGAATGCGGAGAATAACAACGGAATGAGTGCTGAGAATCTTTATGTTGCAGAGTGTTATGCGAATAAAGGACCGACCATGAAGAGAATCAGACCGAGAGCACAGGGCCGCGCTTATCGTATCGAGAAGAGAATGAGCCACATCACAATCGTGCTGGATGAGAAGAAATAAGGAGGGCAATCATGGGACAGAAAGTTAACCCGCACGGCCTTAGAGTCGGTGTTATTAAAGACTGGGATTCCAAATGGTACGCAGAAGCTGATTTTGCAGACTTCCTGGTAGAAGATTATCAGATCAGAAAATTCCTGAAGAAAAGATTATATGACGCAGGAGTCTCCAAGATTGAGATTGCGAGGACTTCCGACCGCGTGAAGATCATTATTTCCACCGCGAAACCGGGTGTGATCATCGGCAAGGGCGGCGAGAAGATCGATAAAGTAAGAGCAGAATTACAGAAGATGACCACCAGAAAAGTGGTGATCGACGTAAAAGAGATCAAAAGACCGGACCGCGAGGCTCAGCTTGTGGCTGAGAATATCGCACAGCAGTTAGAGAACCGTATTTCCTTCCGCCGCGCCATGAAATCCTGTATGGGCCGTGCCATGAAATCCGGTGCAAAGGGAATCAAGGCATCCTGTTCCGGACGTCTTGGCGGTGCAGATATGGCCCGTACAGAGACCTATTCGGACGGTACGATTCCGCTGCATACGTTAAGAGCAGATATTGACTATGGTTTCGCTGAGGCAGACACTACCTACGGCAAAGTCGGCGTTAAGGTATGGGTCTATAAAGGCGAAGTTCTTCCAACAAAGGCAGCAAAGGAAGGGAGCGATAAATAATGTTAATGCCAAAAAGAGTAAAACGCCGTAAACAGTTCCGCGGTTCAATGGCTGGAAAGGCGTCGAGAGGTAATAAGATTACGAATGGTGAATACGGTATTGTCGCTGTGGAGCCATGCTGGATCAAATCCAACCAGATTGAGGCAGCCCGTGTTGCCATGACCCGTTACATTAAGCGTGGCGGTAAAGTCTGGATTAAGATTTTCCCGGATAAACCTGTAACCAATAAACCGGCTGAAACGCGTATGGGTTCCGGTAAAGGAACACTGGAATACTGGGTAGCGGTTGTAAAGCCAGGACGTGTTATGTTCGAGATCTCCGGAGTGTCCGAGGAAGTCGCAAAAGAAGCATTACGTCTCGCTGTCCATAAGTTACCATGCAAATGCAAGATTGTTTCGCGTGCAGATTTAGAAGGCGGTGATAACAGTGAAAATGAATAAGTATGTAGAAGAATTAAGGACAAAATCAGCTTCAGAATTAAATACAGAATTAGTAGCTGCTAAAAAGGAACTTTTCAATCTGAGGTTCCAGAATGCGACCAACCAGTTGGATAACACGGCAAGGATCAAAGAGGTTCGCAAGAACATCGCCCGGATTCAGACTGTTATCGCTCAGAAGCATGCATAAGGGACTGTGAGATCAGTTTGAGAAAGGAGACAGTAAGATCGTGGAAAGAAATTTAAGAAAAACGCGTGTTGGCAAAGTCGTCAGCGACAAGATGGATAAAACAATCGTGGTTGCTGTTGAAAACCATGTAAAACATCCGCTTTATAAAAAGATCGTTAAAAGAACTTATAAATTAAAGGCGCATGATGAGAACAACGAATGTGGAATCGGCGATACCGTAAAAGTTATGGAAACACGGCCATTATCCAAGGATAAGAGATGGAGACTGGTCAGCATCATTGAAAAAGCCAGATAGGAGGATGCAAAAGTGGTACAGCAGGAAACAAGACTCAGGGTTGCCGACAACACAGGTGCGAAAGAATTACTCTGCATCCGCGTAATGGGCGGCTCTACCAGAAGATATGCAAATATTGGCGATATAATCGTTGCCACCGTTAAAGATGCAACGCCAGGGGGTGTTGTAAAAAAAGGTGACGTAGTAAAAGCGGTTGTGGTGCGTACCAAAAAAGGAGCCCGCCGCAAAGACGGTTCTTATATTAAATTTGATGAAAACGCTGCGGTCATCATCAAAGAGGATAAGAATCCAAGAGGAACCCGTATCTTTGGGCCGGTAGCAAGAGAGCTTCGTGAGAAACAGTTCATGAAGATTGTATCCCTCGCTCCGGAAGTATTATAGGAGGTATCGGAACATGTCTAAGATAAAAGTAAAAAAAGGTGACACTGTCAGGGTCATTGCCGGTACTGACAAAGGCAGCGAAGGCAAGATCATTGCCGTGGACCACAAGAAAAATACGGTTCTTGTGGAAGGCGTAAATATCATTACCAAGCATACAAAACCGTCAATGGCAAACCAGCAGGGCGGAATTGTTCATCAGGAAGGACCGATCAATGCTTCCAATGTCATGTATGTCAGTGACGGCAAGGTTTCCAGAATCGGTTATAAGATGGATGGAGACAAAAAAGTCCGTTTCGCGAAAGCAACTGGCAAGGTGATTGACTAATATGGAAGAGAGGAGGTCTGGGAAAGTTGAGTAGACTCAGTGAACAGTATAAGAATGAGATCATGGACGCCATGATCAAAAAGTTTGGATATAAAAATGCAATGCAAGTGCCGAAGCTTAACAAAGTTGTCATCAACATGGGCGTAGGCGAGGCAAAGGAAAATGCCAAAATACTGGATTCAGCAGTGAAAGATCTGGAGATTATCGCCGGTCAGAAAGCAGTTGTGACCAAAGCGAAAAATTCTGTCGCCAATTTCAAGATCCGTGAAGGTATGGCCATCGGATGTAAGGTTACCCTGCGCGGCGAGAAGATGTATGAGTTCGTGGATCGTCTGGTGAACCTGGCGCTTCCCCGTGTGCGTGACTTCAGAGGCGTAAATCCCAACGCATTCGACGGCAGAGGAAATTATGCCCTTGGAATCAAAGAGCAGCTGATATTCCCGGAGATTGAATATGACAAGGTGGACAAGGTAAGAGGTATGGATATCATCTTCGTTACCACCGCCAGGACAGATGAAGAAGCACGTTACCTGTTAAGTTTATTCAATATGCCGTTTGCAAGATAGGAGGGAATTTCATGGCTAAGACATCAATGAAAATCAAACAGCAGCGCAAACAGAAATTCTCTACCAGAGAATACAGCCGCTGTAGAATCTGTGGTCGTCCGCATGCGTACCTTAGAAAATATGGAATCTGCAGAATCTGCTTCCGTGAGCTGGCTTATGCAGGTCAGATTCCTGGCGTGAAGAAAGCAAGCTGGTAGGCCGAGAGCAACTTATTTTTAAAGGAGGCAGTCAAAATGACAACGAACGATCCAATCGCAGATATGCTTACAAGAATCCGT
>DNJM01000120.1:0-5235 GCA_003489085.1 Lachnospiraceae bacterium | reverse complement strand
TGCGAACACTGCAAAGCATGATACCGTAGACGTTCCGGCTTCCAGGATGAAGCTGGCAATCGCCGACATTCTGGTGGACGAAGGCTACGTTGAAAAATATGATTTAGTAGATAATGGAAACTTCAAAGACATCCGTATCACTTTGAAATACGGCAAAGACAAAAATGATAAGATCATTGCAGGTCTGAAGAGAATTTCCAAACCCGGTCTGCGTATCTACGCAGGCAAAGACAATCTGCCAAAAGTACTTGGCGGACTGGGCATCGCTATTGTTTCTACCAACAAAGGCGTTATGACCGATAAAAAGGCAAGAGAGCTGAACGTAGGCGGCGAAGTACTGGCATTCGTATGGTAATGAGAAGCCGCTTATATACTCACTGAAAACAGAAGGGACGCAGACGTCCCTTCCGAAAATCTAAGTAAGGAGGATTTTTGAATTATGTCCCGTATCGGAAAATTACCAGTAGCCATCCCCGCAGGTGTGACTGTGGATGTGGCTGAGGGCAACAAGGTGACCGTAAAAGGTCCGAAGGGTACCCTTGAAAGAGTACTCCCGTCAGAGATGACGATCAAGGTTGAAGACGGCCATGTGGTAGTCACAAGGCCCAATGACTTAAAGAAAATGAAATCTTTACACGGTTTGACAAGAACCCTGATTTCCAACATGGTTACAGGCGTGCATACCGGTTATGAGAAGGTGCTGGAAGTAAACGGCGTCGGTTACCGCTGTTCCAAATCCGGTAAGAAACTGACTTTGAACCTGGGATATTCCCACCCGGTCGAGATGACAGACCCTGAAGGCCTGGAAGCAGTCGTAGACGGCAATAAAATCACTGTCAAAGGGATCGACAAAGAAAAGGTCGGACAGTATGCGGCAGAGATCCGTGATAAGAGAAGACCGGAGCCGTATAAGGGCAAGGGTATCAAGTATGAGACCGAGGTCATCAGACGTAAAGTTGGTAAGACCGGTAAGAAATAATTAAGGAGAGTGTAAAGATGATTAAGAAGAAATCAAGAAGTGAAGTCCGTGCGAAAAAGCACTACAGACTGCGCAATCATATCAGTGGAACCGCACAGAAGCCGCGTCTGGCAGTGTTCAGAAGCAATAATCATATGTATGCTCAGATTATTGACGACACCGTGGGGAACACCCTGGTATCCGCCTCTACCCTTCAGAAAGAAGTGAAGGCAGAACTTGAGAAAACCAACAACGTCGATGCGGCAGCATATCTGGGCAAAGTGATTGCGGCAAGAGCGCTGGAAAAAGGAATCAGGCAGGTCGTATTTGACCGCGGCGGATTCATCTACCAGGGTAAAGTCGCAGCACTTGCAGAAGCAGCCCGCGAAGCTGGACTGGAATTTTAGAGAGGAGGAGACAGACAATGAGACATGAGATTATTGATGCAAGTCAGTTGGAACTGACTGAGAAAGTCGTGTCAATTAAGCGTGTAAGCAAGACCGTCAAAGGCGGCCGCAACATGCGTTTCACAGCTCTGGTAGTCGTAGGCGACGGCAACGGCCATGTGGGCGCCGGTCTTGGAAAAGCCACTGAAATTCCGGAAGCAATCCGTAAGGGCAAAGAAGATGCTGTGAAGAAACTGGTAACTGTCGCACTGGATGACAATAACAGTATCCCGCATGATAACCTGGGTAAATTCGGAAGTTCTTCCGTATTGCTTAAGAAGTCCCCGGAAGGTACCGGAATCATCGCAGGCGGCCCGGCCCGTGCCGTGGTAGAGCTTGCGGGTATCAAGAATATCCGTACCAAATCCCTGGGCTCCAATAATAAGCAAAACGTGGTACTGGCTACCATCGAAGGTCTGGCCAGCCTGACTTCACCGGAAGCAGTTGCCAAAAAACGTGGCAAATCTGTTGACGAGATCATGGCGTAAGAAAGGAGAACGAACATGGCAGAGAAGTTAAAGATCACATTAGTAAAATCTCCGATCGGAGCGATTCCGAAGCAGAAGGCTACCGTAGAGGCGCTTGGCCTTAGAAAATTAAACAAAACTGTCGAGATGCCGGACAATGAAGCCGTCCGCGGTATGATCTGGCATGTAAGGCATTTAGTGAAGGTAGAGGAAATATAAAAAAGGAGGTGCCATAATGGACTTATCGAATTTACACTATGCTGAAGGTTCCAAAAAGAGCGATAACTTCAGAAGAGGCCGTGGACACGGTTCAGGCAACGGTAAGACTGCCGGTAAGGGCCACAAAGGCCAGAAAGCGCGTTCCGGCGCTCCGCGTCCCGGTTTTGAGGGCGGTCAGATGCCTCTGTACCGCAGACTCCCCAAGAGAGGTTTCACGAACCGCAACAGCAAGGAGATTGTCGGTATTAATATAAGCGTCCTGGAAAGATTTGACAACGACAGTGTGGTTTCTGTAGAGACCCTGATCGCTGAAGGAATCGTGAAAAATCCAAGGGACGGTGTTAAGATTCTTGGAAACGGAGAACTGACCAAGAAACTTACAGTTCAGGCTAACGCATTTTCAGCAGGCGCTGCAGCCAAAATTGAAGCTCTTGGTGGAAAAGCCGAGGTGATCTGATGTTTAAAACATTGCGAAACGCACTTAAAATTGAAGATATCAGGAAAAAACTGATCTTCACATTTTTAATGCTTGTAGTCGTAAGATTTGGGTCCCAGCTTCCGATTCCGGGTGTAAACCGGAATTACTTTGCCGAATGGTTTGCTGCCCAGACCGGTGACGCATTCAATTTCTTTGATGCGTTCACCGGCGGTTCTTTTACCAGCATGTCTCTGTTTGCGCTGGGTATCACACCGTATATCACATCTTCCATCATCATGCAGCTTCTTACCATAGCGATTCCGAAGCTGGAGGAGATGCAGAAGGAGGGAGAGGATGGAAGGAAAAAGATCCAGACATTCTCCAGATATCTGACCGTTGCGCTGGCCCTGATCGAAAGTATTGCCATGACGATCGGGTTTGGTAACAGAGGCCTTTTAGAGACGGCAAATATACCCAATATGATCGTGGTTGTAGCGGCCATGACAGCCGGAAGCGCATTCCTGATGTGGATTGGTGAGGAAATCACGGAACACGGTGTCGGAAACGGTATTTCCATTGTGCTTCTGATCAATATCGTATCCAGAATCCCGGATGACTTTGTGACGCTGTTTGACCAGTTTATCAAAGGAAAGACGATCCTGAACGGAGCGCTGGCTGCAGTGATCATCCTTGCAGTTGTACTGGTGACGGTCGTTTTTGTTGTCATCCTTCAGGGAGGGGAACGCCGGATTCCGGTGCAGTACGCAAAGAAAATGCAGGGACGCAAGATGGTCGGCGGTCAGTCCACCAATATCCCGTTAAAAGTAAATACGGCAGGCGTTATTCCTGTCATTTTTGCTTCTTCCCTGATGAGTTTTCCGGGTGTAATCGCATCGCTGCTTGGCAAGACAGGCGGCACCGGCATAGGCGGCAGAATCCTTACAGGACTCAGCCAGTCCAGCTGGTGTGATCCGAAGCAGCCGGTATATTCGATCGGCCTTTTGATTTATATTGTGCTGGTGGTATTTTTTGCTTATTTCTATACCTCCATTACCTTTAATCCGATTGAAATTTCCAATAATATGAAGCGTCAGGGAGGATTTATCCCTGGTATCCGGCCGGGCAAGCCAACGACAGAATATCTCAGCAAGATTTTAAATTACATTGTATTTATCGGAGCGATCGGACTGATCATTGTATGTGTGATCCCCATCGCATTTAACGGATTCTTTGGAGCCGACGTATCTTTTGGAGGTACCTCCATCATCATCATTGTGGGAGTCGTCCTTGAGACACTCAAACAGATTGAATCGCAGATGCTGGTGCGCTACTACAAAGGTTTCCTGAACGATTAGAACAATGAGAAACAAAAGCCTGTACGGGAAGTACTACCAAGGTAGCTTCGTACAGGCTTTTCTAAGGTAATTGTATAGATTTGGTAAAAATGGAGAATACTATTATGAAGATTATTATGTTAGGCGCGCCAGGCGCCGGTAAAGGGACACAGGCGAAAAAAATCGCTGAAAAATATCACATTCCTCATATTTCTACAGGAGATATTTTCCGTGCCAATATTAAGAACGGCACAGAGCTCGGGAAAAAAGCAAAAACTTATATGGATCAGGGACTTCTGGTACCCGATGAGCTGACCTGTGATCTGGTGGTGGACCGCATCCAGCAGGCGGACTGTAAGGATGGATATATTCTGGACGGATTCCCAAGGACGATTCCGCAGGCTGAGTGCCTGGACAAAGCCCTGTCAGAACTGTCAGAGTCCATAGATTACGCTGTCGATGTGGAAATCCCCGATGAGAATATCGTGAAGAGAATGGGCGGACGCCGCGCCTGCGTAAGTTGCGGCGCTACATACCATCTGGTATATGCCCCGACCAGGGTGGAAAATATCTGCGACAGCTGCGGAGCGGAGCTGATTCTCAGAGACGACGATAAGCCGGAGACTGTTAAGAAGCGTCTTTCGGTCTACCATGAACAGACCCAGCCGCTGATTGACTATTATAATGGAAAAGGCATCTTAAGAGAAGTAGACGGTACTATGGATATGGAAGCCGTATTCCGGGCGATTGTAGAGATTTTAGGAGCTTAGCACATGTCTGTCACAGTTAAATCTGCAAAAGAAATTGAATTGATGCGTAAGGCGGGCCACCTGTTGGAAAGCGTATATGAGGAGATGGGCAGAATCATACGGCCGGGTATTTCTACCATGGAAATCAATGAATGCGGGGAGAAGGCAATCCGTAAAAGAGGATGCATTCCCAACTTCCTTCACTATGGAGGATTTCCGGCATCCATCTGTGTATCGGTCAATGACGAAGTCGTACACGGCATTCCCAGAAGGGACCACATCCTGAAAGAAGGGGATATCGTCAGTCTGGATGCGGGCCTGATCTATAAAGGATATCATTCGGATGCGGCCAGGACCTATGCGGTAGGAAAGATCAGCCCGGAGTTAAAGCAGCTTATGGATGTGACAAAACAGAGCTTTTTTGAGGGGCTTAAATATGCGAAGGCAGGCAATCACCTGTATGATATCTCGGCGGCCATCGACGATTATGTGAGCCAGTTCGGTTATGGGATTGTACAGGATCTGGTAGGCCACGGAATCGGAACCAGCCTTCATGAAGATCCGCAGGTTCCCAATTTCCGTCAGAAAAAAAGAGGGATGAAACTGGTGCCGGGTATGACCCTTGCCATAGAACCCATGATCAA
>DNJM01000036.1:14820-15224 GCA_003489085.1 Lachnospiraceae bacterium | reverse complement strand
TCATCTCCATCACGGACATACCGGTTCCCCTGTAGTCCAGCATCTCTGCCGCCGCCTCCTGCAGCACTTCCTCCGGCAACACCGCAGGTCCCGCTGAAAAATTGTATACTCTGCTCATATTCTATCACTCCCATTCCTTCTCTTTTATATTTTGATCTGCTGCTCTTTATTCCTGTTTCATATCTTCTTCACTGAAAACTTCGCTGATTGCCGCACCCGGCGCTACCATCGGCCATACCTTCTCATCCGGATCGATCTGGCAGTCAATGACAACCGGCCCTGCTGTCTGCAGCGCTTTTTCAAATGCCTTCCGGAATTCCTCTTTTGTCGTAACCCGTACTCCCGCAGCACCCATTGCTTCTGCAAGTTTGACAAAATCTACAGCATCATTTAATACCGTAGCA
>DNJM01000036.1:0-14490 GCA_003489085.1 Lachnospiraceae bacterium | reverse complement strand
ATCATTTAATACCGTAGCAGAATACCTCTTTTCATAAAACAGGTTCTGCCACTGCCTTACCATTCCCAGCACATGGTTATTCAGCACCACCTGAATGATCGGTACCTGATACCTGGCTGCGGTTGCAATCTCGTTCATATTCATCCGAAAGCAGCCGTCTCCTGCAATGTTCACAACCGTCTTATCCGGTTTTCCAAGCTTTGCCCCAATGCTGGCTCCCAGACCATAGCCCATAGTGCCAAGGCCGCCGGAGGTCAGGAAGGTTCTCGGTTTGTCATATTTGTAGAACTGGGCCGCCCACATCTGGTTCTGTCCAACCTCTGTCGTGATAATTGCATTTCCCTTTGTCTGATGATAAATTTCTTCAATCACAGACGGACCCGTCAGGACATCCGGATGATATGTCAACGGATATTTCGCTTTATACTCCTTGATCTGCTTTACCCATTCTGTATGCTCCTGCCTGGTGATCCGCTCATTTAATTTCTTAAGCACGACCTTCAGGTCTCCTGAAACGCTGGCATTGGTCAGAACATTTTTATCCACCTCTGCCGGATCCACATCGATCTGAAGAATCTTTGCATGGCTGGCGAATTTCTTTGCATTTCCGGTGACACGGTCGCTGAAACGGGCACCGGCTACGATCAGTAGATCGCACTGGCTGACGCCATAATTGGACGCCTTGGTGCCATGCATTCCCAGCATACCGGAATATAATGGGTCTGTTCCCGGAAATCCGCCCTTTCCCATCAGGGAATCGCAGACCGGAGAATCAATCTTATGGGCAAATTCAAATAATTCCTCGCTGGCACCGGATAATACTGCCCCGCCGCCCACGAAAATATATGGCTTTTTAGATGCTTCAATCATTCTCTGCGCCGTTTCCAGATCCTCTTCCCGCAGAAATTCTGTAACCGGTTCTATGGCTTCCGGCATTTTAGGTTCATATTCTGCCATATTGGCAGTGACATCCTTCGGAATATCGATCAGAACCGGACCGGGACGTCCTGTCTGCGCGATCTTAAAAGCTCTGCGGATCTTATCGGCCAGCTGGCTGACATCCTTTACAATATAGTTATGCTTGGTAATCGGCATCGTGATACCGGCAATATCAATCTCCTGGAAGCTGTCCTTTCCCAGAAGGCTTACACCGACATTACAGGTGATCGCCACTACCGGAATAGAATCCATGTAAGCAGTCGCAATCCCTGTTACCAGATTCGTGGCACCCGGTCCGCTGGTAGCGAAGCAGACACCGACCTTTCCCGTTGCTCTGGCATATCCGTCCGCCGCATGAGCAGCACCCTGTTCATGGGAGGTCAGAATATGCCTGATCTCATCACTGTGTTTATATAATGTATCATAGACATTTAAGATGGCTCCTCCCGGATACCCGAACACGGTGTCTACTCCCTGTTCCTTTAAACATTCAATTACAATCTCGGCTCCTGTAAGCTGCATGAATGTAGTCCTCCTATCGTGGTATTTCCAGAACAGCACCGCGGTTGCCGCTGGTTACCATAGCTGCATATCTTGCCAGATAGCCTGTGGTTACCTTCGGTTCTCTTGGCTGCCATTTTGATTTCCGTTCTGCCAGCACTTCATCGGATACGGCCAGCTCCAGTTTCATCTCCGGAATATTGATCCGAATGATATCTCCTTCCTCGACCAGTGCGATTGGTCCGCCGACTGCCGCTTCCGGAGATACGTGTCCGATGGATGCGCCTCTGGATGCACCGCTGAAGCGTCCGTCCGTAATCAATGCAACGCTGTCGCCCAGACCCATTCCTGCAATCGCAGAGGTTGGATTCAGCATCTCACGCATACCCGGTCCGCCCTTCGGTCCTTCATAGCGGATCACAACCACATCACCCGGTACGATCTTTCCGCCCTTAATCGCATCAATCGCATCTTCCTCACACTCGAATACTCTTGCCGGTCCCTCATGTACCATCATTTTCTCTACTACTGCTGACCGCTTTACTACACTGCCGTCCGGAGCCAGGTTGCCCTTTAATACGGCAAGACCACCTGTCTTACTGTATGGATTCTCTACCGGGCGAATCACTTCCGGATTCTTATTTACGCAGCCCTTAATATTCTCTCCTACTGTCTTTCCTGTTACCGTCATACAGTCCGTATGCAGCAGTCCTAATTTATTCAGCTCATTCATGACCGCATAAACTCCACCTGCTTCATTCAGATCTTCCATATAAGTCGGACCTGCCGGAGCCAGATGGCAGAGATTCGGCGTCTTTTCACTGATTCCATTGGCAAAGTCAATTTCAAAGTCCATACCGATCTCATGCGCAATTGCCGGAAGGTGCAGCATACTGTTGGTAGAGCATCCCAGTGCCATATCCACTGTCAATGCATTCAGGATAGCATCCGGAGTCATAATATCTCTCGGACGGATATTCTTTCTCCACAGCTCCATTACCTGCATGCCCGCGTGCTTTGCCAGACGGATTCGTTCTGAATATACGGCAGGTATCGTACCATTTCCCTTCAGTCCCATACCAAGCACTTCGGTCAGACAGTTCATACTGTTTGCTGTATACATGCCGGAGCAGGAGCCGCAGGTCGGACAAACCTTGCATTCGAATTCTTCCAGCTCTGCATCGTCAATCGTTCCTGCCGCATGTGCACCGACTGCTTCGAACATACTGGAAAGACTTCTCTTCTGCCCCTTTACATGGCCTGCCAGCATTGGTCCGCCGCTGACAAATACGGTCGGCACATTGATTCTGGCTGCTGCCATCAGAAGTCCCGGCACATTCTTGTCACAATTCGGTACCATCACCAATGCATCAAATTGATGCGCCGTTGCCATTGCTTCCGTAGAATCTGCAATCAGATCTCTGGTCACCAGAGAGTATTTCATACCGATGTGCCCCATAGCAATACCATCACAGACTGCAATCGCCGGAAATACGATTGGTGTACCTCCTGCCATGGCAACTCCCAGCTTGACAGCTTCTACGATCTTATCCAGGTTCATGTGTCCCGGTACGATCTCATTATAAGAGCTTACGATTCCGACCAACGGACGGTCCAGCTCCTCCTTTGTCATTCCCAGTGCATTGAATAATGAACGGTGCGGCGCCTGCTGCGTTCCCTTTGTTACTGCATCACTTTTCATTTTCCCATTCCTCCTTATTTCCGGCAGATCCGCTCACAGATCAGATCTCCCATTTCCTTTGTATTTACTTTTGTCTTTCCTTCAGACATAATATCTCCGGTTCTGTAGCCATCCTTCAGCGTCCGGGAAACTGCTGCTTCCACTGCATCCGCCTCCTGATCCAGATCGAAAGAATATCGAAGCAGCATAGCTGCAGACAGAATGGTGGCAATCGGATTCGCGATGCCCAGTCCTGCAATGTCCGGCGCAGAGCCGCCGCTTGGTTCATACAGACCGAACTTCGTCTCATTCAGGCTTGCACTTGCCAGCATTCCAATGGATCCGGTGACCATACTCGCCTCATCGGACAGAATATCTCCAAACATATTCTCTGTCAGAACCACATCAAACTGCTTCGGATCCTTCACCAGCTGCATTGCACAGTTATCTACCAACATATGGGTCAAAGTGACTTCCGGATATTCTTCTGCAACCTCTTCCACAACCTTTCTCCAAAGTCTGGAGGAATCCAGTACATTTGCCTTATCCACACTGGTCACATGCTTCCGGCGCTTCATGGCAATCTCAAATGCTCTCTTAGCAATTCTACGGATCTCATTCTCATTATATGTCAAAGAATCATAGGCAGTCATCACACCATCTACTTCTTCCGTCCTGCGTTCTCCAAAATACAGACCACCTGTCAGCTCCCGCATGATCATCAGATCAAAGCCGCCTTCCGTAATCTCTTCTTTTAATGGACAGGCTTCCTTTAATTCTTCATACAAAACAGCCGGCCGCAGATTTGCGAACAGATTCAATGCCTTCCGGATTGCCAGAAGTCCTGCCTCCGGTCTTTTAGACGGCTCCAGCCGATACCATGGGGATGTCTTCGCATCTCCGCCGATCGATCCCATCAGCACCGCATCACAGGTCTTTGCTTTCTCAATGGTTTCATCCGTAAGCGGCACACCGTGCACATCAATGGAGGCACCTCCTAAAAGCAGTTCTTCATACTGGCAGGTATGTCCGAATATTTCTCCCACTTTATTCAATACTTTGACAGCTTCCGTTACAATCTCCGGTCCGATTCCATCGCCCCGGATCACTCCAATATGTAAGTTCATTTTTCTCATCCTTCCCATAATTTGCTGACTATTATCCTATATCATACTCTATCCGATGTTCATTTTCAAGCTTTTCTGTGCTAAAGCAGCCAAAAAACAGAGCGTAATCGGTATTTTCCATGAAACAGCGTTTCTCCAAAAAGAAAAGCCTGGAAAGAAAACTCTCTCCAGACCTCACATGTTCATTCTTTTATGCGTTCTCTCTATTCTGCATCCGGCTTTTCAACCTGAATAATAGCAGCCTTCTGCATCGGGATACGGCAGTTCTTGTTATTTCCGAATTCTACAATCACATCATTCTCTGTAATGTCGATTAATGTTCCATAGAACCCACTGGTCGTCAGAACTGTATCGCCTACTTCCATATCTGCAAGCATAGCAGCCAGTCTTTTTTTCTCCTTCTTCTGCGGTCTCATCAGTAAAAACCACATTACACCAAGGATCACTGCATACATAAGAATAATAGATCCAAGACCCATAGCACCACTGGAAGCCAAAATACCTTTCATCCTAATCTCCTCCTAAATTCATAAACACTGTTACTATCATACACAACTTTTGCCCATTCAGCAAGAGATTTTCCGATCTTTATGGAATCTTTATGAAAATCTATGCATTTTTCTGTTCGAATCCTTCCAGCTTTGCCCGTTTATATTCCTGAAACCGTCCTTCTTCAATTGCTGCACGAATCTCTTCCATCATAGTATTATAAAAATACAGATTGTGCAGAACGCACAGACGCATCCCCAGCATTTCGTTCGCTTTTAATAAATGACGGATATATGCTCTGCTGTAGCTTCGGCAGGCCGGACACTGACAGCCTTCCTCAATCGGCCGTTCATCCAGCTCATATTTTTTATTAAACAGATTCAGTTTCCCCTGGTTTGTATAAACATGCCCATGGCGGCCATTCCGGCTTGGATATACGCAGTCGAAGAAGTCCACCCCCCGATCTACTGCTTCCAGAATATTCGCCGGTGTTCCAACTCCCATCAGATATGTCGGCTTCTCCAGAGGCAGATATGGCACTACCGCTTCCAGAATCCGATACATTTCTTCATGTGTTTCCCCAACTGCCAGACCGCCGACCGCATAACCGTCCAGATCCAGCTCCGAAATTCTCTTCGCATGTTCAATCCGGATATCCTCGTAAATACCTCCCTGGTTGATTCCAAAGAGCATCTGCTCCTTATTAATCGTGGTTTCCAGAGAATTCAGGCGTTCCATCTCCGCCTTGCATCTGACGAGCCATCTGAATGTCCTGTCTACGGAATCCTGCATATATTCCTTTGTCGCCACACTGGACGGACATTCATCGAAGGCCATCGCTATCGTAGAAGCCAGATTAGACTGGATCTGCATACTCTGCTCCGGACCCATGAAAATCTTCCTTCCATCGACATGCGAATGGAAGAATACGCCCTCCTCCTTGATCCTCCTGAGCCTGGCCAGCGAAAATACCTGGAAGCCGCCGGAATCCGTCAGAATCGGCTTGTCCCAGTTCATAAACTTATGCAGACCGCCGAGTTGTTTTACGATCTCATCCCCCGGACGTACATGCAGGTGATAGGTATTGGAAAGCTCCACCTGCGTCTTGATCTGGCGCAGGTCATCGGTTGATACCGCACCCTTGATCGCTGCAATGGTTCCTACATTCATAAAGACAGGGGTCTCAATAACCCCATGGACAGTATGGAAGCGGCCACGCTTCGCGCGGCCGTCCTGTTTGATTAACTGATACATAATCTACCTCTTGTTTTTAATAATGGATAATGACCGGTACTCCGACATAAACCAGATCATACAGTGTCGCGGCACCGTTATAAGTCATATTGATACATCCGTGGGAGCCATAACCGTCCCGATATCTGGTACCGCCGAAGCTGGACTGCCAGGTTGCATCATGGAAGCCGATTCCGGTCCAGGTAACACGCATCCAGTAGCTGACCGGCGTCTCATATTCATATGTACCATCCTCCTTTTTCTCTCCCCGCAGTACTTTATTGCGCATCTTTTCCAGAATAGAGAAGATGCCTGCCGGCGTCTCATGCTTCGGATCCGGTTTCCCGGTCACTACAGAAGCCTCAAAAACCACATTCCCGTCCTGCAGATACCACATATACTGTGCGGACAGATCCACCTCTATAAAAGTATTCCCCCAGTCATTGACACTATGCGCGACTGCCTTCTGCGCATATACCGGTTCTCTTGTCACCTGATCGCCATTTTGGATATTCGCGCTCAGAGCCGCAATCTCACCGGCCTGATCAATCTTCCATCCATAAGAGCCTCCGGAGACATTTGCGGTCTTTCCGGAAGGCGTCGTAATCGTCCTGGTCGTTCCCACTGTATCATACCGTCCTGCCAGATCCGCTACATAAGTGCCGATTGCTTCTGCATTCAGAACCACATTCATATTTTCATCCACACTCAGCCACTGAGAGATCACTGCACGGTCCACAATCTCCGTAGCAGGATTCAAATCATAGGTTACGCTGGCATTCACATATTGGTTCATGGTATCTCTCGCAGCAGCCACCTCCGCCGAATCCTGTGTAAACGGCGGAAGCTGATAACAGCCGCTCTCCTTCAGATTGATTTCTGATTTAAACTGACTGATGGAATCTGCCACCGCACTGTTTAATACCTCCGCATTAATCTGTGTTCCGATCGTTTCCGGCTGTATCTGATATTCCGTACCGTCAAACACAGGTGCTGCCGAAGCAGACGGCGTCTGATTCTCCGGCTTCATGCATTCCAGCGCGGCAAGCTTTTCCGCCAGTGCAGTCTCGTTATACTTTACACCGATTGTAGCCTGCACCTTATCCCGCTTCCAGAAGGCCTGCGGCCATAAAAACGGGTTCTGCTTTTCCATATACTTCTGCAGTTCCTCTCCCGGCTGATATTCCAGAGAAATATCCGCTCCGCTGATGAATTCCTGCGTACCGTCGATCTTATTCAGAGTCAGCTGGTATCCCTTTACCTGATTACTCATATACTGTTCGACAGCCTTTACTGTCTTTCCGGAAAAATCTGTACCATTGATCTCTGTAAAGAAATAATAATGGCTGTGGAAGAACGCCGCCAGTCCCAGATAGACCACCAGAAGAATCCCCAGGACACTGCCGCCGGCAATCGCAAAGACCTTCCCGGCTTTTCTTCTCTTTTCTGCCCTTTCTTCTTCCATCAGATCCTCGTTCTCCGGATCCGTATACTCATATTCCTCTTCTTCCTCCTCCGCTTCATCGTCCTCTTCTTCATCAGACGCCTCATACTTCTCAGAATCTTCTTCACACTCTTCCGATTCTTCCTCACTATATTCTATGTCGGAAGCAGTCTCTTCATCCGGCTCTTCTATGATTTCTTCCGGATCCTCAATGTCATCATCATCAAGATATATGATGTCATCATCAAGATCTTCCCGAAGGCTGCGTACTTCTTTGGAATCCGATGGTCTTTTCTGCTCATTTTTCTTTTCATCTTTATTCATTTAATTATCTCCCTTAAAATCTTACCATACGTGGACATTATAATACGAAGGATTTAAAAAGTACAGTCAAAAATAAGGATTGCCTGTTTTTTTATCTTCTTATATAATGTATGTAACATTTCGTTACATTCTTGTTAACGGAACGCAAAATCTAGTTAAGAAACTTCTTAAGATTTACTAAATATAGCAAGGAGAGAATATTTATGTCTGGTTCAATGTATGGAACACATTTCAGTATTGCCACCTGGGGAGAGTCCCATGGTCCCGGTATCGGTGTCGTGATCGATGGATGTCCGGCCGGTCTTCCACTTTCCGAGGAAGATATTCAGCTCTTCCTGGACAGACGGAAGCCCGGGCAGACCCGTTATGCCACCCCGCGGAAGGAAAGCGATACGGTTGAAATCCTGTCCGGTGTTTTCGAAGGACGCACAACAGGAACCCCTATTTCCCTGCTGGTGCGAAATACCAATCAGCATTCGAAAGACTACGGTAACCTTAAGGACTGCTATCGTCCGGGCCACGCTGATTATACCTTTGATGCCAAATACGGCTTTCGGGATTACCGCGGCGGCGGACGCTCTTCCGGCCGGGAGACGATCGGGCGTGTCGCTGCGGGAGCCGTTGCAGCTAAAATTCTGACAGAGCTTGGAATACACATTCAGGCTTACACCAAAGCCATTGGCCCCTGCAGCATTCCGGAAGCTTCTTATCATATGGAAGAAATTGCACAGAATCCTTTCCATATGCCGAATAATGAAATGGCAAAACAGGCAGAGGAATATCTGGATGCCTGTATGCAGCATCAGGACTCTGCCGGCGGTATCATCGAATGCCGGATCACCGGCTGTCCGGCCGGCCTGGGCGAGCCTGTTTTTGACAAGCTGGATGCCCGGCTTGCACAGGCGGTGCTCTCTATCGGCGCCGTCAAGGGGATTGAGTTCGGAGATGGCTTTGCCGCTGCGCAGAAAAGCGGCAGTACGAATAACGATGCCTTCAGAATCTCCGAATCCGGAACCGTCGCGAAGCTGACCAATCATGCGGGTGGGATTCTTGGCGGTATAAGCGACGGCAGTACCATCCTGTTCCGTGCTGCCATAAAGCCTACCCCGTCTATCGCACAACAGCAAAATACCGTAACCGCCGCCCATGAGGAAACTTCGATCACCATTCATGGAAGACACGATCCGATTATTGTACCACGGGCGGTGGTGGTCGTAGAAGCAATGGCTGCCATTACAATAGTAGATCTGCTCTTTTCAAATCTGTCCTCCCGGATGGAATATCTAAAGAAAATTTATTTTCTTCCGGACCACACAGAAAAATAATTTTATGCTCAAAAAGGGATCCCTGCCGCCAGCCGTACAGGCTGTATGCAGCGGGATCCCTTTTTCCTTATATCTTCTCCATCAAAATCTCTACCGTTCCTCCGCACACCATGCCTTCTTCTTCTGCATCCTCATTCCGCATATCTACCCAGAACAGCTCTCTTTCTTCCCCTTTTCCTTCTCGCATCATAAGAAACGCTCTTTGCAGAATTTCTGCTTCCATGCAGCCCCCTCCAATGGTTCCTACCGTTTTTCCATCTGCACTTATCAGCATCTTTGTTCCTGTTCCCCGCGGAGCAGAGCCCTTTCGGCTTACTATCGTCACCAGAACCTCCGGTCCGGAACACGCTTCTTCACTTTGCAATGCCTGCAGAATTTCTTTCGGATAACCATAGGGACACCCGTTCTTATTCTTCCTTTCAATCAGCTCTGCGGCAATGGCCACTCCGATTTCCTCCGGTGTTTCTGCCCCGATGTCCAGTCCGATCGGACTCGCCACCTCTTCCAGCACCTCTCTGCTGCACCCTTTCGCAATCAGATTCTGTTTCACAAGCGCACTTCTTCGTCTGCTTCCAATCATACCGATATAGGCATGCCTTTTCTCTATAATTTTCTCCAGACACTCCTGGTCGTACCGATGTCCTCTCGTCAATATGACAAAATACGTATGCCTGCTTCCTTCTATTTGATTCAATGCTTCTGCAAATGGCATACAGATAACCTCCTGTGCCCCCGCATATCTCGCATGATCGGCAAATTTCGGCCGATCCTCCAGCACAGTCACATGCCATCCCATCATAACCCCTATCCGAATCACGGGAATCGACACATGGCCGCCTCCACAGATTACCAGATGCGACTCTTCACTTACTGTATCGCAGAACACTCTGCTCGTGCCGATCTGTATCTGACCATACCCTTCCCGTCCTGTAAGCATTTTCACATGCCGTGTAAAAAAGCCTTTTTCCACACTTTCCCAGAGCAGACTCCCGTCCTCCAGTATTGCCTTTTCCCCCGCACAGCTTCCATCCAGCACAGTCAGGATCTTGATTGCTCTGTCCGGACTCAGCCGGCCGATCCGTTCAAATAGTTCTTTCATTTCCATTAACCTTCTTTTCTTTCCGGAATTCTTCCCTCTTCTTTTTCTATCATACCGAATCCTGCCGAAAATATCAACTCTTCACAACTTCACATTTTGCTTCACATTTTCTCATCATTCCTATTGCACTTTTCGACATTTTCTGTATAATAGTATATGCTTGCATGGTTAAGTAATACTAAACTTTTTGTTTATATTTACTGTAATCAGAGAAAGAAGGTGTGAATGATGGAAATCGGCAGCAAACTAAGAGAATTGCGCATGTCCATCGGTCTGACTCAGGAAGAACTGGCAGACCGTGCAGAGCTTTCCAAGGGCTTCATTTCACAGGTAGAACGGGATCTGACTTCGCCCTCCATTGCTACACTGATGGATATCCTGCAGTGCCTGGGTACCAGCCTGAAAGATTTCTTTCAGGAAGAGTCCGATGAGCAGGTTGTCTTCCGACAGGCAGATTATTTTGAAAAGCAGGATCCTGAGCTGAAGAATACAATTGAATGGATCGTGCCAAATGCACAGAAAAACAGCATGGAACCAATCCGGTTAACACTGGAGCCCGGTGGTTCCACTTGTCCCGATATGCCCCATGAAGGGGAAGAATTCGGATACGTACTGCAGGGCAGTATCCAGATCCACATCGGCAAGAGTATTTACCGGGCGAAAAAAGGGGAGACATTCTATTTCACTCCCAGCTCTGAGCATTATATTACAGCAAATCAAACCACCGGGGCGAAACTGATCTGGGTCAGCACGCCGCCGAGTTTTTAATACAGGAGGACCCCATGGCAAATAAATTAATTGATATTGTAAATGTTTCTAAATCTTTCGATGATAATCTCGTCTTGGACGAGCTGAATCTGTATATCCGTGAAAATGAATTTCTGACCCTGCTCGGACCAAGCGGCTGCGGTAAGACCACTCTGCTTCGCATCCTGGGCGGCTTCGAGACGCCGGATAAGGGACGTGTTATCTTTGAGGGACAGGATATTACGAATCTGGCTCCGAATAAACGCCAGCTGAACACCGTATTCCAGAAATATGCCTTATTCACCCATATGACCATTGCCGACAACATCGCTTTCGGTTTAAAGATCAAAGGGAAATCCAAAGCCTATATCAATGATAAGATCAAATACGCCTTAAAACTGGTAAACCTGGATGGTTACGAGAACCGCTCCGTGGATTCCTTAAGCGGCGGCCAGCAGCAGCGTATCGCTATCGCCCGTGCCATCGTCAACGAGCCGAAGGTACTTCTTCTGGACGAGCCTCTGGGTGCACTGGATCTAAAGCTTCGTCAGGACATGCAGTATGAGCTGATCCGTCTGAAAAATGAACTGGGCATTACATTTATTTATGTCACCCATGATCAGGAAGAGGCTCTGACCATGTCCGATACCATCGTAGTTATGAATCAAGGCTACATCCAGCAGATCGGCACACCGGAAGATATCTATAATGAACCGGAAAATGCTTTTGTAGCGGACTTCATCGGCGACAGCAATATCATTTCCGCCCGCATGGTCCGGGACAAGCTGGTTAATATCCTGGGGGTTGATTTTGAATGTGTGGATACCGGATTCGGTGAAAATAAACCGGTCGATGTAGTCATCCGCCCGGAGGACATTGATCTGGTCGCTCCTGAAAAGGGTATCATCACCGGTATTGTCACCCATGTCATTTTCAAAGGAGTCCACTATGAAATGGAAGTTATGGCTAATAATTACGAATGGCTGGTGCACAGTACGGATATGTTCCCGGTAGACTCCGTAGTCGGCATCTGGGTCAATCCATTCGATATTCAGATCATGAAGAAACCGGAATCGGAAGATGAGGAGGCTGTCATCATTGAAGAATAAGAAGAAACTGCTGGCAGGACCATACCTGTTCTGGTCCGTCTCCTTTACGATTATTCCGCTTCTGATGATCGTATACTATGCACTGACGGATAAAACAGGTGCTTTCACCCTGCAGAATCTGGCGAAAATCACAACTCCGGAGAACCTGAAGGCGCTTGGCCTCTCTCTCCTGCTGTCTGCCCTCAGTACACTGATCTGCCTGCTACTGGCTTACCCGCTTGCTCTGATTCTTTCCAACAGACAGGTCAATCAGACAAGCTTCATCGTACTGATCTTCATCCTTCCAATGTGGATGAACTTTCTGCTGCGTACGCTGGCATGGCAGACCCTGCTGGAAAAAAATGGTGTGATTAACAGCGTACTGGGCTTTTTCCATCTGCCTCCGCTTCAGATCATCAATACACCATACGCGATCATCCTGGGCATGGTCTATAACTTCCTACCCTTTATGGTACTGCCGATCTACAATGTACTGGTAAAGATAGACAAAGATGTCATCAATGCTGCACTGGATCTGGGGGCGACCAGAGCACAGACACTGTGGAAGGTCATTATTCCCTTAAGTATACCCGGGATCATCAGCGGCATTACCATGGTATTCATCCCGGCTCTGACAACCTTTGTTATCTCCGACCTCTTAGGAGGCAGCAAGATCCTGCTGATCGGTAATATTATCGAACAGGAATTCAAGCAGAGCAGTAACTGGAATGTAGGAAGCGGCCTGTCGCTGATCCTGATGGTATTCATCCTGCTCAGCATGGCTCTGATCGGAAAATACGATAAAGATGGGGAGGGAACGGCATTCTAATGAAAAAGACATTACAGAATATTTATTTATTCCTGATTTTTATTCTTTTGTACGCGCCGATCATTACCCTGATGATCCTGTCCTTTAACAATTCCAAGACGCGTGCAAAGTGGGGCGGGCTGACCGGCAAATGGTATATGGAGCTCTTCCGGAACGAACAGATTATGAACGCTCTGTATACCACCTTGATCATTGCCGTATTGGCTGCCGCTATTGCAACCATACTGGGAACAGCTGCTGCCATTGGTATTCAGGCCATGAGCCACCGTTTTAAGACCATTACCCTTGGCATCACCAATATTCCGATGCTGAACGGCGAAATCGTAATGGGTATCTCTCTGATGCTGCTGTTTATCGCCTGCGGTATCACCCTGGGCTTCGGTACTATCCTGATGGCACACATCACCTTTTGCGTACCCTACGTTGTCCTGAGTGTGACTCCAAAGCTGAAACAGACCAGCCGCTATACCTATGAAGCTGCACTGGACCTTGGCGCTTCTCCACTGTATGCATTTTTCCGTATCGTGTTCCCGGACATTTTACCGGGCGTGGTATCCGGATTCCTCTTATCCTTTACCATGTCACTGGATGACTTTGTCATCACACACTTTACGAAAGGACCGGGAATCGATACCCTGTCCACGAAGATCTACAGCGAAGTCCGGAAGGGGATTAAGCCGGAAATGTATGCGCTGTCCACCATTTTGTTCGGAACCGTACTGATCCTGCTGCTCCTGGTTAATATGGGGCCTGGAAAAACCGACTCCGATAAGGAACAGGTGCCCTCCTCGATTCTTCGCAGGAAGCATCCTTTCCGCTTCTTCCTGCGCCGCGTCGTACCAGCTCTGATGGCACTGGTTATCATCGCGGGCGGCTTCTTCTACGGTTCCAAGACCACGCTTTCCAGTAACCAGGTCATCGTCTACAACTGGGGCGAATATCTGGATCCGGAGGTTCTGACCATGTTTGAAGAAGAAACCGGTATCGACGTAGTTTATGAGGAATTTGAAACGAACGAAATTATGTATCCGAAGGTACAGTCCGGTGCCATCGCCTATGACGTGGTCTGTCCTTCCGACTATATGATCCAGCGGATGCTGGAAAATGACCTGCTGGCAGAGATTAACTTTGATAATATCCCAAATATCCAGTATATCGATGATACCTATATGGAGACCTCAAAACAGTTTGATCCGGAAAATAAATATTCCGTTCCCTACTGCTGGGGCACTGTCGGTATCCTGTACAATACCAAAATGGTAGAGGAACCGGTAGACAGCTGGAGCATCCTCTGGGATGAGAAATATGCTGACAGCATCCTGATGCAGGACAGTGTCCGGGATGCTTTCGGAATCACACTGAAATACCTCGGCTATTCCCTGAATTCCACCGATCTGGATGAGCTGACCGAAGCGCGGGATCTTCTGATCCGTCAGAAGCCGCTTGTACAGGCCTATGTCATTGATCAGGTGCGGGATAAAATGATAGGAAATGAAGCCGCTCTTGGTGTCATCTACTCCGGCGAAGCCATCTACAGCCAGAAGGAAAATCCGGATCTGGAATATGTCATCCCGAAGGAAGGCTCCAATGTCTGGATCGATTCCTGGGTGATTCCAAAAAATTCTAAAAACAAAGAAAATGCAGAAGCCTTCATCAATTTCCTC
>DNJM01000012.1:8347-11232 GCA_003489085.1 Lachnospiraceae bacterium | reverse complement strand
ATTTCACTTCGGTTCGCTGTCCCTGACGGACGAACCGTGCCGGACAGCAACCTATGAGGCTGTGCAGGAAGCAAAGAAGGCTGGCGCCGTAATATCCTATGATCCGAATTACCGGGCTCTGCTGTGGGGCAGTGTGGAAGAAGCGATGAAGCAGATGCGGGAACCGGTTCCGTATGTGGATGTGATGAAAATATCTGATGAAGAGACCGCTCTGTTAACCGGAGCAGAGGATCCTTATGAGGCTTCCGCACGTCTGATAGAACAGGGTGTAAAAATCGTTGTTGTAACACTGGGAGCAGATGGCGCGCTGGTTCGTACAAAAGAAGGGGCGGCAGTGGTAACCGGATATTCTGCGAAGGTAGTGGATACCACAGGGGCCGGAGATTCCTTCTGGGGAGGATTCATTTCTCAGCTTGTGGCTTCCGGAAAACAGCCGGAGAAGCTGACACTGGAGGAGTTAAAGAGCTGTGTACGCTTTGCCAATGCAGTTGCAAGCCTTTGCGTGACCAGGCGGGGAGCCATCCCGGCGATGCCGACGAAGGAAGAGGTAGAGCGGAGAATGGCATAGAGCAGATGGAGGCGTAATATGAAGCAGAAGATCAGGCAGTGGCCGAAGATAGAGCTGCACTGCCATCTGGACGGATCCATCCGGCGGGAGACATTCCGAAGAATGGCAGAGCAGGAAGGAATAGACTGTCCGCAGTCAGAGGAAGAGCTTACAGCATATCTGAAGGCTCCGGCGGATTGTACCAGCCTGAAGGAATATCTGGAACCGTTTGGAAGAGTTGGTTTCTGTATGCAGAAAACGGAATACCTGGAGACGGTGACCTGTGACTGCCTGCACCAGGCAAAGGAAGACGGCATCATTTATCAGGAGATCCGTTTTGCACCCGCATTCAGTCTGGGGAAGGGGCTTTCTATGGAAGATGCGGTCCGCTCGGTGATCCGCGGGATAAGAAGAGGGACGGATGAAACCGGTGTGGAGAGCCGGGTGATCCTCTGTATGATGCGCGGCAGGCCGGAGATCGAGAACCAGGAAGTGATAGATACCTTCCTTTCGATTCGGAGAGCAGGCGGAGCGGATGCCATGTATCTGGGTGGCTTGGATCTGGCGGGGGATGAGGCCTCTTATCCGCTGATCTGGTATGAAAGACTATTCAGAAAGGCAAGGACAGAAAAGATACCATTTACGATTCATGCCGGAGAATGCGGTTCCTGGGAGAATATCCGGTGCGCGGTAAGGCTTGGGGCAAGAAGGATCGGACATGGTATTGCGGCAGCAGAAAACCCGGAAATCATGCGGCTTTTAAATGAGTTTCAGATTGGAGTGGAGATGTGTCCAACGAGCAATTACCAGACCAGAGCAGTTCAGCCGGGCAGAGAATATCCGCTCGGGATCTTTCTTAAGAAAAAGCTGCGCGTGTCCCTGCATACGGATAACAGAACCGTTTCAGATACGACATTAAGCCGCGAATATGAATGGGCGATGGAACATTTTCCCTGGCTTCAGGAAGAAGATTTCTGTCGGATGAATCTGAATGCTCTGCAGGAAGCATTTTTGCCGGAGGAAAAAAAGAAAGAGCTCCGTCAGAAGCTGCTGCGGGGATATGAATCAAAAATAAATTAAGTTAGAGGAGGAAGTACATATGTACGCAGAATTTGATGATACTTTAATTACAGGAAATGATATGATTGATGGTCAGCATAAGGAGCTGATCGGCAAGATCAATGATCTGCTGCGCAGCTGTGAAAAGGGGGATGGAAAGCTGACTGCGATCAAGACGCTGGATTATCTGGCGGATTATACGGATTTTCATTTTGGAGAAGAAGAAAAACTGCAGGAGGAGATCGGTTATCCGGGAATTACGGAGCATAAGAAGGAGCATGAAAAGTTCCGCCGGACGGTAGAGGAGCTGCGTGAAATGCTGGAGGAGGAAGAAGGACCGACGGATGCTTTCGTAAGCCAGGTACAGAAGAATGTGATCGAATGGCTGTATGGGCATATCAAGGGTTTTGACCGGTCTGTGGCAGAATATAAATATATACGGTTCAACGGGATGCTGTAGAAGCAGGCTTATAAGTTTTCCGTTATTATTTTCCAGCTTTCGGTCAGCTTCTCCGGAGAGCAGGCGGCATTGGCCGGACTGGTAGAGGGAAGCCGGATGGCGCTCCGTCCGGTTTCTGCTTCGCAGTATCTTTGGTATAGCTTATGAGAAGTGGCACCGTTGCAGTAGATCTGCGCAATTGGAGCGGTAAGCAGAATACGGTTTAACTGGTTCGGAACGACATTGCGGATACTGCTGTCGCTGGATCCTTTGATCTCACAGGAGGCAATGACATCCCAGACTGCAATATGGTTCCGAAGCAGGAAGGCCTTCTTTTCCTCAATGGAAGAGGGTAAGGAATCGGAAACAACGGCAGCCAGTACAGACCAGAAACGGTTTCTGGGATGTCCATAAAAGAATTTGCTTTCCCGTGATTTGACGGAAGGGAAGCTCCCCAGAATAAGAATTCTGGAATGTGTATCATATACGGGTTCAATTGTGTGATATACGGTATCCATTTGTGACTCCTATAAAGTAAAAAAGACAACCACATGACGGAATGGTTGTCTTTTATGCATTCTATTTAATTAAGCGATGCTGTTTACAGCCTTTGTCAGACGAGAAACTTTTCTTGCGCAGGTATTCTTATGATAAACACCCTTGCTTCCTGCCTTATTGATCTCAGCAATAGCAACTGGTAAAGCTTCCTTTGCAGCAGCTGCATCTTTAGCAGCAACAGCAGCTTCTACTTTTTTCACATATGTTTTTACTCTGGACTTTACTGCTTTATTTCTTGCAGTACGGGTTTCTGTAACCAGAATTCTTTTCTTTGCAGATTTA
>DNJM01000012.1:2622-8165 GCA_003489085.1 Lachnospiraceae bacterium | reverse complement strand
CTTTGCAGATTTAATATTTGCCAACTTGTACACCTCCAAATCACATTTAAATGATAGATGCCAGCAAGAGCCAGACACGGAACGCTCTGCTTCACATACTCATTCATTGTATGTCAGGATTCTTTGATTGTCAATACATAATTCAGAAAAAAATGTAAAAACTAGCCATAAAATGGATGCATTGATATGCCAAAGGGGGAAAGAGCATGCTGGAAAAATACAGTATCCGTACGGACCTTGCTCTGGAAGAAAAAGAGCGGTTTGAGTCGGATCAGGTAGAAGTGACCGGAGTGAGTCTGGATGAGGAGTACGATGAAGAACAGGAGGTCAAAGTCACTACTGTAAAAATTATGACCGAAAAAGGTGCAAAAACGATGGGAAAGCCGGTAGGAACCTATATTACGATTGAGGCACCGAATATGGCGGTACCGGACGAGGAGTATCATAGGGAGATCTCGCTGGTGCTTGCCAGATATTTGAAGACATTGATTCCGGTTAAGAAGAGGGAATACAGTGTTCTGGTGGCAGGTCTGGGAAACCGGCAGGTCACCCCGGATGCACTGGGACCGTTTGTAGCGGACAATCTGAACATCACGCGGCATATCATAAAGGAATATGGTAAATATGCCATGGGTGAGGACGAGGTCAGGAGCATCAGTGCCGTGGTACCCGGCGTCATGGGAAATACCGGGATGGAAACGGTGGAGATCCTAAAAGGGATTGTAAATGAGACAAGGCCGGACTTTGTCATTGCCATTGATGCGCTGGCGGCCCGGAACAGTAAGCGGCTGAACCGTACGATTCAGCTGGCTGATACAGGGATTCATCCAGGTTCCGGAGTGGGAAATCATAGATGCGGTCTGACGAAGGAATCTCTTGGCGTTCCTGTACTGGCCATCGGTGTTCCCACGGTAGTCGATGCGGCTACCATAGCAGGAGATACCATGGAAAACCTGCTTACAGCTCTGGAAAGTTCGGAAACGCTTCGCGGTGTGGGAGTTGTATTGCAGGGCTACAATGCAGCTGAAAAATATCAGCTGGTACGGGAACTGATTTCGCCGCATCTGAACGGGATGTATATGACGCCAAAGGATGTGGATGATACGATAAAACGGCTGAGCTATACGATTTCGGAGGGGCTGAATCTTCTGTTTGCAGGAAAGGAGATTGCGTAACAGAGGGAAAAGGGGATAAAAAGCACATCTCATTCATATAGATATAGTATTATGGTGATTCTGTACAGCACATGATATATAGAAAATATGGATCAAACGAGATGGGGTGAAACGGTTGGAATCACAGGGGAGAATCGCAAGGGCAGGGATCTGTATGATCAGTGCCATTCTGATCGGATATGTACTGAGACAGGCAGATCCTGTATTTCCGGAGGAATGGAAGATCGGTATACTGGAGCAGCTGAATCAGCAGGCGGAAGAATTCTTTCTGCCGGGGCTGACCTATACGCAGAAGGAAAAGATTAGCCTGCAGGACTGGGTGGCAAAAAATGCCATGCAGATCATGCCGCTGAATGGTTATGTGGAGGGAAAAGGGTTCTATGAGACGGAGGTAGAGGACGAGGATACCTATCGGATGATTCTGGAACAGCAGGCCCGGGATGAAAATGAAGTCGATGAAAATGGAAATCTGGTTCATCCGGAGAATGCAGCATCCGTGGAGGATGTACCGCCGACTGCAGCGGCATCTCTGGATACGTCTATCGAGCGGCTGCGGGATTATGATTATCTGATCAGTAATTTCTATACGGTAGATGGGACAACGATGACCAGTCCGGAAGAGTTGAATGTGGATCAACTGCTAAGCAAAGACATGAAGCTGACCTCGCTTACGGATGGTCCCAAGGTCTTGATCTTTCATACCCATTCCCAGGAGGCTTTTGCAGATTCGGTGCCCGGTGATACTTCCACCAGTATTGTGGGGATTGGAGAGTATCTGACAGAGCTTCTCAATGCCAAGGGAATTCCGGCTATCCATGATACCGGGGTGTATGATCTGATAAATGGGAAGCTGGACCGCAGCAGCGCCTATGAATTTTCAGAGGCCGGCGTCAGACAGATTCTGGCTGAAAATCCTTCTGTAGAGGTGGTAATTGATCTGCACAGGGATGGTGTACGGGAAGAAACACATCTGGTTACGGAGATCAATGGGAAACAGACGGCAAGGATCATGTTCTTCAATGGCTTAAGCCGAACCCGCGCTAACGGCGATATTGCATATCTGCCGAATCCCTACATTCAGGATAATCTGGCATTTTCGCTTCAGATGCAGCTTGCAGGAGAACAGATGTATCCGGGATTTACAAGACATATTTATCTGAAGTCCTACCGCTACAGCCTTCATATGATGCCGAAATCATTATTGATCGAGGCCGGAGCGCAGACCAATACGGTAGAAGAGATGCGTAACGCGATGGAGGTTCTTGCTTCTATGCTTCACAAGGTGCTTGTATAAAAAGATTTGAAAAGAATGAATTCGTGTGTTAATATTAACTCTATATGGAAAAATTCGCTTTACGGGGCTGCCGGCTTTACGGCTGCATTTCCCGAAAAGAAGATAAGAAAGGACAGACGTATGGCAAAGAAAAATACATATGATGCTGACAGCATTTCCATTCTGGAAGGACTGGAGGCAGTACGGAAGCGTCCCGGTATGTATATCGGAAGTGTATCCACCAAGGGGCTGAACCATTTGATTTATGAAATCGTAGATAATGCGGTGGATGAACACCTGGCGGGCTTCTGCGATACCATCCATGTGACGCTGCATGCGGATGGATCCGCGACCATAGAGGATAACGGACGTGGAGTTCCGGTGGGGATGCATAAGAAAGGCATTTCTGCTGCCCGGATCGTCTATACGACATTGCATGCGGGCGGGAAATTCGATGATTCGGCATATAAGACCAGCGGCGGACTGCACGGAGTCGGTTCTTCTGTTGTGAATGCACTTTCTTCTTATATGGATGTAGAAATCAGTCAGGATGGATATATTCATCATGACCGTTATGAGCGGGGCGTGCCAGTGATTCCGCTGGAAAATGGTCTGCTTCCCAAGATCGGAAAAACGAAGCAGACAGGAACCAAGGTGAATTTCCTGCCGGATGAAACGATATTTGAAAAGACACGTTTCAAGGAGGAAGAGGTAAAGAGCCGGATGCATGAAACGGCTTATCTGAACCCGGCACTGAAGATTATCTATGATGATCTGCGTCCGGAATCTCTGGAGCACATTGAGTTCTGCGAACCGGAAGGGATTCTTGGCTTTATCCGGGATCTGAATCAGAATAAGGAGCCGGTGCACGAGCCGGTCTACTATAAAGGACAGGCAGAGGGCATTGAGGTAGAAGTGGCATTCCAGTATGTAAATGAATTCCACGAGAATGTCCTTGGCTTTTGCAATAATATTTATAATTCGGAAGGCGGTACGCATCTGACCGGCTTTAAGACGACCTTTACCACCGTTCTGAACCAATATGCCCGTGAGATCGGGGTGCTGAAAGATAAGGATGCGAATTTCACCGGAGCTGATGTACGAAATGGAATGACAGCGATCGTTTCTATTAAGCATCCGGATCCAAGATTCGAGGGACAGACCAAGACGAAGCTGGATAATCCGGATGCAGCGAAGGCGACGAGCAAAGTCACAGGTGATGAGATCGTTCTGTATTTCGACCGGAACCTGGAAACTCTGAAAAAGGTGCTTTCCTGTGCCGAGAAAGCGGCCAAGATCCGTAAGACGGAGGAAAAGGCGAAGACGAATCTGCTGACAAAGCAAAAATATTCCTTTGATAGTAATGGAAAGCTGGCCAACTGCGAAAGCCGGGACCCGAAGAAATGTGAAATCTTTATTGTAGAGGGAGATTCCGCCGGCGGTTCTGCGAAGACAGCGAGAGACCGGATGTACCAGGCCATTCTGCCGATCCGCGGAAAGATTCTGAATGTGGAAAAGGCCAGCATTGATAAGGTTCTGGCAAATGCGGAGATCAAGACCATGATTAATGCCTTCGGCTGTGGATTCTCCGAAGGATATGGGAATGATTTCGATATTTCCAAATTGCGTTATGATAAGATTATCATCATGGCCGATGCTGATGTGGACGGGGCACACATTTCTACCCTGCTTCTGACACTGTTCTACCGGTTTATGCCGGAGCTGATTTACGAAGGGCATGTCTATATCGCCATGCCGCCGTTGTATAAAGCGATGCCAAAGAAGGGCGAGGAAGAGTATCTGTATGATGATAAGGCACTGGAGAAATACAGAAAAACGCATGACGGACCATTTACTCTGCAGCGTTATAAAGGTCTGGGAGAGATGGATGCCGGGCAGCTTTGGGAGACGACTCTGAATCCGGAGACAAGGCTTCTGAAGCTGGTAGAAATCGAAGATGCCAGAATGGCCTCCAGCGTGACGGAGATGCTGATGGGAAGCGAAGTGCCTCCCCGGAAAGCATTTATTTATGACAATGCAACAGAAGCCGAACTGGATATCTAATGTGAAAGGATATCTGCGGATGAAACAGATATAGAAACGAAAAGAGGAGAGAAAAGGATGCAGGAATCTCAGATCATTCGGACCGAATATTCCGATGTTATGAAAAAGTCCTATATCGATTATGCGATGAGCGTTATTATTGCCCGGGCACTGCCGGATGTTCGGGACGGGCTGAAGCCAGTGCAGAGAAGGACGCTTTATGATATGTACGAGTTGGGGATCCGTTATGATAAGCCATACCGGAAATGCGCACGTATCGTTGGGGATACGATGGGTAAATATCATCCGCACGGGGACAGCTCTATCTATGAAGCACTTGTTGTAATGGCGCAGGATTTTAAGAAGGGACAGATCCTGGTGGACGGCCATGGAAATTTCGGCTCCATCGAAGGAGATGGGGCGGCGGCCATGCGATATACGGAAGCCAGACTGACAAAGTTTACCCAGGAAGCATACCTGGCGGATCTGGATAAAAACATTATTGACTTTATACCGAACTTCGATGAGACAGAGAAGGAGCCATCCGTGCTTCCGGCAAAGATTCCGAATCTTCTGGTAAACGGAGCGGAAGGGATCGCCGTCGGCATGGCAACCAGCATTCCCACACATAATCTGGGTGAGGTGATCGATGCAGTCAAGGCTTATATGAAAAACAACGATATCACAACGGCACAGCTGATGAAATATCTGAAGGGACCGGACTTCCCGACCGGCGGCATTGTGGTTAACAAGGATGACCTGCTGTCGATCTATGAGACCGGAACCGGAAAGATCAAGATCCGGGGCAAGGTGGAAGTTGAGGAAGGAAAGGGCGGAAAGAAGAAGCTCGTTATTTCCGAGATTCCATATACGATGATCGGAAGTGGGATCGGCAAATTCCTGAATGATGTCTGTACGTTGGTGGAAACGAAGAAAACAACGGACATTGTAGATATTTCCAATCAGTCTTCCAAGGAAGGCATTCGGATTGTGCTGGACCTGAAACGGGATGCGGATGTGGAAAATCTGAAAAATATGCTCTACAAAAAGAC
>DNJM01000012.1:1014-2336 GCA_003489085.1 Lachnospiraceae bacterium | reverse complement strand
GATGTGGAAAATCTGAAAAATATGCTCTACAAAAAGACACGCCTGGAGGATACGTTCGGAGTTAACATGCTGGCAGTATCAGATGGACGGCCGGAGACGCTGGGCTTAAAAGCAATTATTGAACACCACGTAGACTTTCAGTTTGAACTGACTACGAGAAAATATAAAACATTGCTTCAGAAGGAGCTGGATAAGAAAGAGATTCAGGAAGGGCTGATCAAAGCCTGTGACGTGATTGACCTGATCATTGAAATCCTCCGGGGCAGCAGTTCGATTAAGGATGCGAAGGAATGTCTGATCTATGGCAGGACAGAGAATATCCGGTTCAAGACAAAGGTGTCGAAAAAGATGGCTTCCCTGCTTCGGTTTACGGAGCGGCAGGCAATGGCGATTCTGGAGATGCGTCTGTATAAGCTGATTGGTCTGGAGATCGAGGCACTGCAGAAGGAACATGAGGAGACGTTAAAGAATATTGCTTCTTATGAAGATATTCTGAATAATTACGATTCCATGGCGGACGTGATTATAAAGGAACTGGATGCATTTAAGAAGGAATATGCAAGAAAGCGTCGTACCGCGATTGAAAATGCCGAAGAAGCTGTATATGAGGAAAAGAAGATGGAGGAGCAGGAGGTCGTCTTTCTGATGGATCGTTTTGGCTATGCCAAGACAGTAGATGCCTCTGTCTATGAACGGAATAAGGAGGCAGCAGACGCGGAGAACAGGTACGTACTGCATTGCATGAACACAGGACGGCTGTGTGTCTTTACACAGAATGGGAAAATGCATCAGATTAAGGTGCAGGATGTACCTTATGGCAGATTCCGGGATAAGGGACAGCCGATTGATAATATCAGCAATTATAACAGCCGTGAGGAACAGATCATTTTCCTGTGCGATGGGGAGTGCTTCGAGGGACGGAAGTTTCTTCTTGCTACCCGCCAGGGGATGATCAAGAAGGTGGATGGCAGTGAGTTCATGGTGACGAAGCGCACGATTGCGGCGACAAAGCTGGCAGAAGGCGATGAGCTGGCAGCAGTCTGTGAAATGACGGAGGAAGGCAATGTGGTTCTGGCAACGGAGGGTGGATATTTTCTGCGCTTTCCGGCGGCAGATGTGCCGGAGAAAAAGAAAGGGGCCGTCGGTGTACGGGGAATCCGGCTGGTGAAGCAGGATTTCCTGGAACATGTCTATGTGTTTGCGGATGGTGTCGAGGTGAAAACCGTTTATAAGGAAAAAGAAGTGACACTGAACAGGCTGAAAACAGCAAAACGGGACACGCAGGGAACAAAAACCAGGATTTAGGAAAGCGGCGGCAGCGC
>DNJM01000012.1:440-711 GCA_003489085.1 Lachnospiraceae bacterium | reverse complement strand
TTTAGGAAAGCGGCGGCAGCGCCGTCCTTTCCTCAGAGAATAGACTTTTTTCGGAATAAAGCTTGCTTTTTCGTATTCGGTGTGCTACTATAACGATAGTTACATAAGATCCCGGCAGAAGAGTGAACGAAAGTTCACTCTTCTTTTATGCCGGGAAGGGAAATCAGAAAGGAGATTCGGATTTGGCAAAAAAGGAAGTATATGAACAGAAAACAGAGGAATTACTCCTCCCATTGGTAGAAAAGAATGGATTTGAACTGGTGGATGTGGA
>DNJM01000012.1:0-123 GCA_003489085.1 Lachnospiraceae bacterium | reverse complement strand
TGAACTGGTGGATGTGGAATATGTCAAAGAGGGCGGCAGCTGGTACTTAAGAGCGTACATCGATAAGCCGGGAGGGATCACGGTGGATGACTGCGAAGTGGTCAGCAGAGCACTGTCAGATCT
>DNJM01000076.1:15843-16153 GCA_003489085.1 Lachnospiraceae bacterium | reverse complement strand
ATGATATAGTTAAATTAACTTAAAAAAGAGACTTCCTATTGGTGAGGTATGGAGGATAATGATATGAGCGAAGTGAAAATTATCGGTGCTGCCGTGCAAAATGTACCGTGGCAGGAAAGACCGGGTAACGATACATCCGGAATTCCAGTGTGGCGATACAGTGAAAATCCTATCATTGGACGTAACCCGTCTGAAGGAGTTGCCCGCATTTTTAATAGTGCGGTAATGCCTTATGAAGGAGAGTTTATCGGAGTGTTCAGAGGGGAACAGACAAACGGAATTCCATTCATATATCTGGGAAGGAGTAAAG
>DNJM01000076.1:15406-15553 GCA_003489085.1 Lachnospiraceae bacterium | reverse complement strand
GGAAGGAGTAAAGATGCACTCCACTGGGAATTTGATAAAGAGAAGATTCCGTTTAAAGATGAGGAAGGTAATGATTTTATGCCGAAATATGCATACGATCCAAGGCTGGTGAAGGTTGAGGATACCTATTATATTATCTGGTGCCAG
>DNJM01000076.1:0-15073 GCA_003489085.1 Lachnospiraceae bacterium | reverse complement strand
TTATATTATCTGGTGCCAGGATTTTTATGGTGCAGCGATTGGGATTGCTAAAACACAGGATTTCAAGACCTTTACCAGAATAGAAAATCCATTTCTTCCTTTTAACAGAAATGCGGTATTGTTTCCAAGAAAAGTAAATGGGAAATTCCTGATGTTATCCCGGCCGAGTGACAGTGGTCATACACCATTTGGTGATATTTTTCTTTCAGAAAGTCCTGATCTGGAATACTGGGGAAAGCACCGCCACGTAATGGGAAAAGGAAGCGAGTGGTGGCAGAATTTGAAAATCGGCGGAGGTGCAGCTCCGATTGAGACGACGGAAGGCTGGTTATTGTTTTATCATGGTGTAACCGGAACCTGTAATGGATATGTATACAGTATAGGGGGCGCAATTCTTGATATAGATCATCCGTCTATTGTGAAATATCGTTGCGAAACATTCCTTTTGACACCTGAGGAGTGGTATGAAGAGCGGGGATTTGTGCCAAATGTAACTTTTCCATGTGCTACTATACATGATGCGGAAAGCGGAAAGATTGCCATATATTACGGATGTGCAGATACATATGTCGGGCTTGCATTTACAAAGGTGGATGAAATCGTTTCCTATATTAAGGAACACAGTGTTGTGACAGAAACTGACACAGAGATTGGAAAGAGATAGAAAATATTGGAGGAAGTATCATGCTGAAAGCAGAAGTAAAAGAACATTTGAAGAACGATATTATACCATTCTGGCAGAGCATGAAAGATGAAGTATATGGAGGATTTTATGGCTATTTAGGATTTGATCTGAAGCTGGATAAAGAAGCTGTGAAGGGTTGTATCTTAAACAGCAGGATCCTCTGGTTTTTCTCTAATGCATATATGGTTCTTGGAGAAAAATCACTTCTGGAAAGTGCCCGCCATGCGTTCCTTTTCCTAAATGAATATTGCGTGGACAGAGAATATAATGGTGTTTACTGGTCGCTGAACTACAAGGGTGAACCGGAGGATACAACGAAGCATACTTATAATCAGGCGTTTGCTATCTATGCCCTTTCCTCCTACTATGATGCATCCCATGATAAAGAAGCTTTGGAAATCGCACACAATCTCTATCATCTGATTGAGACAAAATGTAAGGACGAATATGGGTATTTGGAAGCATTCAGCCGGGACTTTGAACCGGTGGACAATAATAAGCTTTCTGAAAATGGTGTTCTGGCAGAAAAGACTATGAATACACTGCTTCATGTATTTGAGGCATATACGGAATTATATCGTGTTGCAAAAGAGGAATGTGTGGCGGATCAGCTTCGGTTCATGCTGGATATTATTGCTGATAAGGTCTATAATTCGAAGCTCGGACGTCAGGAGGTTTTCTTTGACAGAACATGGAATACACTTATTGATCTATATTCCTATGGACATGACATCGAGACGGCATGGCTTGTTGACAGAGGCCTTGAAGTCCTTGGTGATGCGGATTATACGGCGAAGCTTACACCAATGACAAGGACAATTACGGAAAACATTTATAACAGGGCTTATATAGATCATTCTCTGGTAAATGAAGCGGAAAACGGCGTTGTGGATACGACCCGTGTGTGGTGGGTACAGGCAGAAGCGATTGTAGGCTTCCTGAACGGTTACCAGAAATCCCCGGAACAGAAGAAGTACCTGGAAGCAGCGGAAGATATCTGGGATTACATTAAGAATAATCTGATTGATAAGAGAAATGGATCGGAATGGTTTTGGGAATTGGATAAAGACAGAAATCCCATCGAAAAACCCATTGTGGAGCCGTGGAAATGTCCATACCATAATGGACGGATGTGCTTTGAAGTGATAAGGAGGTTAGAGGATGCTTCATAAACAGTATTACGTGGAACAGGCAAAAGTAGATAAGCTGGTATCCAGGAAGAATCAAAAAAGTGATTATTATAATGGAATTTATGACCGCTATGAATACCCGGTGCTCACCAGAGAGTTTGCGCCGGTTCACTGGAGATATGACCTGGATGAGGAGACGAATCCGTATTTTATGGAGCGTCTGGGAATCAATGCTGTAATGAATTCCGGAGCTATCGAGCTAAACGGAAAATATTACCTTGTTGTAAGGGTGGAAGGAAATGACAGAAAATCTTTCTTTGCAGTAGCGGAAAGTGATACCGGAATAGATGGATTCCATTTCTGGGACTATCCGGTGGTTCTGCCAGACACATGCCCTGAAGAGACGAATGTATATGACATGCGTCTGACAAAGCATGAGGATGGCTGGATCTATGGTGTATTCTGTTCAGAAAGCAAGGACAAAGCTGATCCGGATCTGTCTGCGGCGATTGCAGAAGCCGGGATCGTAAGAACAAAAGACCTGAAGACCTGGGAACGTCTGGATAACCTGAGAACACTTCGGTCTCCGCAGCAGAGGAATGTCGTTCTGCATCCGGAGTTTGTGGATGGCAAATATGCCTTTTATACCAGACCAATGGATGGATTCATTGAGACCGGAAGCGGCGGAGGAATTGGATTTGGTCTCTGTGATGATATCGAACATGCTGTGATAGACGAAGAAAGGATTATCAGCAGGAGGATCTATCATACACTTACTGAGGCCAAGAATGGGGCTGGAGCACCGCCGATCAGAGGCAAAAAATGCTGGATCAATATTGCCCATGGTGTAAGAAACACGGCTGCCGGTCTTCGATATGTATTGTATGTATTTGGAACAGATCTGAAAGATCCGGCCAAAGTGATTGCAGAGCCGTCAGGAGTATTCCTGGTTCCACTGGGAAATGAACGTGTCGGAGATGTATCCAATGTGGTATTTACCAATGGTGCCATTGCAGCAGAAAATGGAGATGTCTACATCTACTATGCTTCCTGTGACACCAGGATGCATGTAGCCACGACTACCATTGACAAGCTGGAGGATTATCTCTTCCATACGCCGGAGGATCCGCACCGTTCCCCGGACTGTGTAAAGCAAAGATGTGAATTGATTAAGAAAAATCTTGAGTTATTATAAGATTTCAGTTTTCTCCGGGCGGTGAAGAAGCTGCCCGGATTCTTTTTGTTGGAGGGCATTATGAATACAAGAGAGATGTATCATTTTTGGATGAGAGATCCTTATTTTGACGAGAATACGAAAAAAGAACTGGCTGCGATTGCAGAGGATGAGAAAGAGATTGAGGAACGATTTTATCGTGATCTTGAATTTGGAACAGGAGGGCTTCGCGGTATCATAGGAGCCGGAACGAACCGCATGAATATTTATACCGTTCGAAAGGCTACCCAGGGATTAGCAAACTACATTTTAAAAGTAGGAGCAGAGAAGATAGGCATAGCAATTGCCTACGATTCCAGGAATATGTCCCCGGAATTTGCGGAAGAGGCAGCACTTTGTATGGCAGCAAATGGAATCAAAGCCAATATTTTTCCCTCCCTTCGTCCCACTCCGATGCTGTCTTTTGCCCTTAGGGAGCTTGGATGCACAGCCGGAATTGTAGTGACAGCGAGCCATAATCCGCCGGAATATAATGGTTACAAGGTGTACTGGGAGGATGGCGCACAGATCACAGCTCCAAAAGATAAAGAGATTATAAGAGAAGTCAATGCTATTACAGATTTTAATAAAGTGAAGACAATGACAAGAGAAGAAGCAGAAAAAGCAGGATTATATGAAGTTATCTCTTCCGGAATTGACGATAAATATATAGAGGCATTAAAGACACAGGTACTTCATCCGGAGATCATCAGAGAAGAGGCTTCTAATCTGAAGATTGTTTATACACCACTTCACGGTACGGGTAATCTTCCGGTAAGAAGAGTGTTAAAGGAACTGGGCTTTGAACAGGTGTATGTAGTAAAAGAGCAGGAGCTTCCGGATGGAAATTTCCCAACGGTAGCTTATCCGAATCCAGAGGATAAGAATGCATTTACACTTGCATTAAAGCTTGCAAAAGAAGTAGATGCAGATATTGTTCTTGCAACGGATCCGGATGCGGATCGCCTGGGTGTCTATGCAAAGGATGCGAAAACAGGAGAATATATGAGTTTTACCGGAAATATGTCCGGTATGCTGGTGTTGGAATACATTCTTTCTCAGAAAAAGGCAATGGGGATTCTTCCGGACAATGGTGCAGTGGTGACAACCATCGTATCCGGAAAGATGGCCGGAGAGATTACAAAAGCGTATCATGTGGATCTGATTGAGACACTTACCGGGTTTAAATATATCGGAGAGCAGATAAAGTTCTTCGAGCAAAATCATACGCATGAGTATCTGTTTGGTTACGAAGAAAGCTATGGCTGTCTGGTGGGAACACATGCCAGAGACAAAGACGCAGTTGTTGCTGTGATGGCACTCTGTGAAGTGGCTGCATGGTGCAGGCATCAGGGAATGACGCTGTGCGATCAGATGGAAAGGCTGTATAAGACGTATGGTTATTACGCAGAGGGACTGTCCACTGTTACCCTGAAAGGGCAGGATGGAGCAAAGAAAATTCAGGAAATGATGGAAAGGATTCGCCAGGAAGTCCCGACACAGATTGGCGAAATGAAAGTAACACAGTTCAGGGATTACCGGGAGGATATTCTTGTAGAGTATCTCACAGGTGAAAGGAAATCAACCGGATTGCCAAAATCAAATGTATTGTATTTTGAACTGGAAGGCGGCACATGGTGCTGTATCCGTCCATCAGGAACAGAGCCTAAGATCAAGTTTTATATTGGAGTGAGAGGTACAGATGGAGAGGAAGCGGCTGATAAACTGAATGGAATGGCAAAAGCATTCTCCAGACTGGCAGAATAGACAGCGGTGAGAAGGATGAAGGAAAACGATGAGCATTTTAAAATTAAAACCAAGCTGTAAGGACTATCTCTGGGGTGGAAGCAGACTGAGAGAAGAATATGGAATAGAATATAATGGGGATGTTCTGGCCGAGGCGTGGGAATTGTCCTGCCATCCGGATGGACCGTCGTATATTACGAATGGAACTTATGCAGGAAAGACCCTGCAGGGGTATATTGATGCAGAAGGAAAAAAGGTACTGGGGACTCATTGCCGGAGATTCCGTGATTTCCCGATTCTGACAAAGTTTATTGATGCAAAAGACAATCTTTCTATCCAGGTACATCCTGATAATCGTTATGCACTGAAAAATGAAGGGCAGTACGGAAAGACGGAGATGTGGTACGTGATGGATGCGGGGGAAAATGCATTCCTGTATTACGGTTTCAAAAAAGAAATCAGTAAGGAAGAGTTTGCGCAGAGAATCCGGGAGGATACCCTTCTCGAGGCATTGAACGCAGTCCCGGTTCAAAAGGGGGATGTACTTTTTATTGAGTCAGGAACGATTCATGCGATTGGAAAGGATATTTTGATTGCGGAAATCCAACAGAATTCTAACATCACTTATCGTGTCTATGATTATGGAAGAGTAGGCAAGGATGGAAAGAAACGGGATTTACATATTGAAAAAGCGTTGGCTGTGACGAAGCGTGTGCCGATGATAAGAGATAAAAGCAGCTATCCTCATGTAGCGGACTGTGATTACTTTACCGTAGATAAGCTGAACCTTGACGGAAAAGTCATGAAGAAAATGGAGGGAAATGTTTCCGAAGAGTCCTTTGCAAGCATTCTGATACTGGATGGTCAGGGAACCATTTCTGATGCAGGAGAGACATTGGAATTCAAAAAGGGGGACAGCTTCTTTCTGTCTGCAGGAAGCGGTAAGTATACGGTAGAAGGCTCCTGTGACGCGCTGATTACAACGATTCGTGAGAAAGCTGCACCGGTTCGTATCGGAATCGATATTAGTGGGGCAGATACAAAGATTGGTCTCGTGGATATTCATCAGAAAGTCATTACCGGCATAGAGATGAAGACAAATGCCGCTTGCACTCCTGAGGAACTGATCGGTGAAATCGGAAAGAAGACACTCAGGCTGCTGGAACAGCAGGGAATTGCAATGGATCAGTGTGTCGGCGCCGGGATCGGAGTGCCGGGAACCATAGACAGGAAAAATGGTGTTGTGCGTTACTCTAATAATATTAAATGGGAAAATATCGAAATCGTCAAAGAAATGGGGCACTATCTTCCTATACCGATTAAGATAGTCAATGATGCAGACTGTGCTGCTCTGGGAGAGGCGGTTGCCGGTGCCGGAAAGGAATGCCAGGATGTGATTATGATTACCCTTGGAACTGGAGTAGGCGGGGGAATTATCCTGGATGGAAATATTTATGAGGGGAAAGGAATCGGCGGAAGTGAGCTTGGGCATATGGTTATTGTGGAAGACGGCGAACCATGTACCTGTGGAAGACGCGGCTGTCTGGAGGCATATGCCTCTGCAACGGCTCTCATCAGAGACGCGAAAAAGAATACTGGAAAAGAACTAACGCCGGAAGAAATTTTTAAAGGAGCTTCACAGGGCGATGCAGAGCTGAAAAAGGTTGTAAACCTGTATATCCGCAGACTTGGTGTTGGAATTGTCAATATTGTTAATATTTTCCGTCCGCAGCTTGTGCTTTTGGGGGGAGAAATCTCCGGTCAGGGGGAGATACTTACAAAGCCACTCACTCAGATTATGAAAGAAGGGTGCTTCGGAGGCGAAAAAGGTGAACTGCCAGGAATTGAGATTGCGGCGCTGGGAAATTCAGCCGGAATGATTGGAGCGGCAAGTCTGATCTGAATTCGTTATTTATATTTCCTATCATAAAAATACACGGGGTGTCGGGTCAATTTCCCGACACCCCGATGTGGTTATGTGTATATGTATACAGGAACATTGAATAGAAACCGGCAGGCATCATCAGACAGTTTCTTCTAACAGAGCTATAAACTTTTTGATTGTCCGCGTGACATAACTATTGTTCCGTGTATAAACGGCCACTTCGCGGGCTGCCTGCGGATGCGCTATCTTAAATAAAAAGATATCGGAAGGACAGCCAAGTTTACGTATGACAGTGTCACCGACAATACATGCCCCCGTTCCGCTGCAGTCCAGGCGGAAAGCGGTAGAGGTCTGGTCAAGCTCAAGAATTCTATTTGGTACCAGATTGATATTTTTTAACATAGCAGCAGTTCTTTTTCTTAAATCATTTCCCTGGCGCATGCCGATAAAAGGAATATCAGAAAGGATTTCCAGAGAGATGCCTTGTCTGTCATAGTAGGCTTTCTGAAGCAGCTCATCGTAGGATATTGCGTCTGATATGTACTTATCATCTTTTATATATTTTTCTGGAACAACAAGAATTAATTGCTCATCAAAAAGGTGATCTTTGTGATAAATGGATGTATCAAGCTGTGCATTTGTCACCAGAGTATCAATGGATCCGTTTCCAAGCTGAGGTTCCAGATCCAAAGTACGCCCCTCTGTCATACTGACAGTAATATTTGGGTATTTCTCCTTAAAGATTGCGATGGCAGGAGCTACATAATAGGTTGTAAAGAAGTTCCCGGCTCCTACAGAGAGGTGTCCTTTCTGCAGATTATTCATATCATGGACATAATCAGTAAGGGTATTGGTGATATTACGGATCTCTTCCACAGCATCGATATAAAGTGTGCCGAATTCTGTCAGCTGAATCGGATAAGTGCTGCGGTCAAAGATGGGCATACCTATTTTCATATAAAGAAGAGAGCTCACTTCAGAATCTCAGAAAATGGCTGGCGATCATGTTATTATCATGCCTGCAGTAAAGGCAAATGCTTATGGTCATGGCGTCATTATGGCATGCAAGGCACTGGAAGAGGCAGGGGCATCGGTTCTTGCAGTTGGCAACATTGATGAAGCAATTCACGTAAGAAAAGCAGGAGTAAAATGTCGTATTGTTATCTTTGCAAGCAATTTAGTGAAGGAAGTAGCGGATCTGTATGTGAAATATGATCTTACTCCTACTGTAATGTATGATTTTCAGGCAAAAGCCATCTCGGACGCAGCAACAGCAGCCGGGAAAAAAATAGGTGTATACGTAAAAATGGAAACCGGAAGAGGAAGACTGGGAATCAATTCAGAAGAAGCACCGGCAATGATACGTGAGATCGCGCAGTATCCGGGGATTACAGTCGATGGTTTATATAGCCATTTTGCCTATGCAGGTTGGGATGAGTCAAAACGTGATTATCCAAACTGGCAGTATGAGAGATTTACAAAGGCGTTGGATGAAATCGAAAGCTACGGAATACATATTCCTTTTACACAGCTTGTAAATACACCGGGAGGTATTGTATATCAGGACATGAGACTGACGGGAATGTGCCCTGGCCGCGGTATCTGGGGCTATTCTCCGGTGGAAATCCGTGAGGGTGAGCATCTTAAGGACGGCTGTCCGGATCTGAAGTCCGCTATGACAGCATGGAAAAGCCGTCTGCTGATTGTAAAGGAAACGACAGGTGGTAAATTTGGTGAAAATTATGCGGCCTGCCGTCTTGAGAAACCGCTTCGCATCGGTATTGTAGCGGCGGGTGTTTCAGATGGCATCGGAAGGGGTCGGGCAAAAGGCTACGTACTGATCCACGGTAAGAAAGCGCCTGTCTGTGTATCCATGTCTTTGGAGCACATGACGGTGGATCTGACAGATATACCGGAAGCACAGGCCGGCGATGAGGTCGTTATCATGGGAAAACAGGGTGAAGAGGAAATCACACGCGAGCAGTTGATGAAGCTGTGGGGACAGGTGATTCCGTATTTCTGGACAGCCATTCCAGAACACGTAGAGCGTGTGTACTATGAAGGAGAAACTCCGGTAGCAGTAGCCCGTGGATATGATATAGAGATGTTATAAATAGGAGGAATAGAATATCGTTGGTTAAGGAATGACAAAGACCCGGAGGTGCTTTCCTGGGTAGCGGAGGAAAATGCATTCACAGACCAGTGGTTTGATAAAGCGGAGCTGGAAAAGAAGATCGCGCAGCTGAAAGAGGAGAAGCTGGAGACGGTGTTTCAGGATATTTACCCGTGGGGGAACGGCTATGTGGCAGCAAAAACAGAGGCTGGGCGGCAGAAGCTGTATCAGCTGGACGGGCAGATCCGGATTATCTGCTGGTTACAGGCTTATATAATGGAAATGCAAGGCTCACGCCGTTTGTTGCAGACTGCCGGACAAAAGAAATTGTAAGGAAATTTGAGAATACCTTCTATGTGGTATGGTCGCACCAGGCATCGGTAGCTTATGCAGCGGAGACGGAGGCTGATGTAAAGAGCCAGCAGAGCAGAATTTTAATTAAAGCCTGTGATATCGTTTCCGGGGAAGAGAAGACCATTCTGACTGCGGAGGGAATTATCGGTGATATTAAGAATTCCTCAGATGGAAAGCATGTCATAATCGAGATCTATAAGGATTATACGGTATCCTACTTTTACAGCTATGATGAGAGAACCGGGAAGATAACCGATATAACACAGGGTAAGGCAGTCCAGATGAAATATGCCGACAGTATCGACGGCAAGCACTGCTTTATATGCAAGGAAAAGAAGTCGACCGGGAAAATCCTGGCGATTCCGGATGGAGAAGCATTGGATTGCGCAGAGGTATATCTTCCGGCGGGCAAGGCTACTCTGGAGAATGGATTTGCCATCGGAGGAAAGCTTTTTGTACTTATGACAGAGAAAGTATTTTTAAAGTATGAGTCTTTTATCGAGAATCCGGTGCTTTTGGCTTTTGATGGGGAAGGATTTGAGATTTTGGAAGGAAAACAGGATGGACAGACTTCTGAAATCATGGTAGAGCAGTTATGGGCGGCGTCTGTCGGAGATGGAAGAAAGGTCCCGTATTTCGTGGTAAGACGGAAAGATGCGGAACCGGATGGAAACCATCCAGTCTGGATCTATGCCTACGGCGGCATCTATGTGCTGGCCAACATTCGGGGTGGTGCGGAATTCGGATCTGAATGGCACGAAGAGGGAATGAAAATGCAGAAGAAGAACTGCTACTATGATTTTATCGGGATTACAGAACAGCTCATTGCCGATGGTGGACGAGACAAAAGCGAATCGCGATATCCGGCTGTTCCAACGGAGGACTCCTTATGTCAGCGCTCGTGACGATGCGTCCGGATCTGTTCGGATGTGTGATCGATTCGGTACCTCACACAGACATAATTCATTTTGTCGAGGACGACAGGGGACCGATGTATATTATTGAATATGGCAATCCGAGGGAGAGCGAGGAGATGTTTTCTTACCTGCTAAGCTACTCACCTTACCATAATGTAAGAAAAACGGAGTATCCGCCGTTTTATATCCAGACAGGAGAGTGCGACAACAATGTGCCTCCTTATCATGGCAAGAAATTTGCTGCGAGACTTCAGGAACTGAATCAGAGTGAAAATCCGATTCTTCTGAGGGTGCTTGAAAAAGGCTCTCACGACAGGGGAAGTGGGGAGGCATACTGGAAGACGATTGCGGAAATGCAGCTGTTTGTGGATAAAGCGATGGATCTTTAAGCCTTAGGAGGAAAGCATGAAGAAGAAAATTGATATAAGGGAGTATGTAATCCTTATTGTGGGAATATTTGTTCTGGCGATAGGCGTCCATTATGTGATGTTGCCGGGTGGATTCATATTGGGGAGCCTGGCAGGATTCGTAATTGTACTGGCAAATTTTGTTCCTTTGGTCAGGCAATTCTTTTCAGCATCAATGCTTCTTCAGGCGGAGTGGATATTGTGGCAAAGATTTTGAATAAATACCTGTATATAGACCTGGGAAAGGCAGTTATGATTGTAGGATTTGCAGCAGCCGGAACCTCTGTTCTGATATACGATCTCAAGACATTTGCAATGAGCATGGTAGGAACATACCTGAATGGGATCATATTGGATAATTTTATAAATGGCTTTCATATGCGCAAAAAGGTGTGCATTATTAGCAGAAGAATTATTTAAAGTCAGCCTTCTGATGAAATGAAAAGATGAGGATATAATAGCCAAATACAGGTTTGTTATATCCTCATTTTTTTCACATATTTGGCTATTCTGCTAAAAATAGAGAACTTTTGGAAAAGGTATTGACGTAAAGAGTATGAAGAAGCTAGAATTGCATAAAATCGGAAACCGAATATATTCGGAAAAAAGGAGAATGACCATGCCAAAGAAAAGTTTTTTTAAGATACGGAAGGCTTATCGGGATGTACTGATCCAGATGGCAATGGATGTATTTAACAGTAAAGATTATCAATCGCTGAAGGTATCTGATTTCTGCAAAGGAATGGATCTTCCGACAGGAACCTTCTATGAATATTTTGAAAATAAAGAGGATTTGTGCGTATATCTGGCCAGTTTGGCTTATGAGAAGAAATTTGCCGTATCCGGAAAAGATAACGTGGCGCTTTTTTCCTATGAAAAGGAAGGCTTTACACTGATCTCGGATGAAGTCGAAGAGATAGGCGGTATTACATACGATAAGATCCTGCACTGCGGAGTGGGCTTTTTTGCAAGATTGTTTGATGAATACCTGTTGGATATGATGATGCCATATAACCGGGAAGGACTTCAGGAAAAGATTGATGCCGGCATTTACCGGGACGATATCGATGTAGAAATGACATCCTATATGATTGCTCTGCTTTCTACTTTCAGTCTGCATTATTTTGACAAATATAAAATTACTGATAAGGAAAAGCAGGAAGAAACGACAATGAAGCTGATTACAGCTGTAGATCAATTATTAAAAAAGAAATAGAAGTAAGCTGGCAGAGGGGAGGAATCAGCATGGGAAATGTTGTACTGCAGGAGCAGAATTATAAAGAAGAAATGATACGAACAGTGGAACCGTATCTGCTGAAGCGGGAAACGGTGCTGCTGCTGTGCAGGGAGCCTGGTAAAGAGATTTCCTGTGTCCGGTATCAGGCTGACCGTCCGAAGGGAGTTGTGATGATTTCCCATGGATTTACGGAAACGGCGGAAAAGTATAAGGAGAATATATACTATCTGGTGAAGGCAGGATATCATGTATACATGCCGGAGCACTGTGGGCATGGGCATAGCTACCGGCTGACAGCGGATCCGTCTCTGGTGCACATTGACAACTACAGAAGATATGTAGAAGACTTTCTATTCACTGCGCATAGAGCGAAGGAAGAGAATCCATCTCTGCCCTTCTATCTGTACGGGCACTCTATGGGTGGTGGAATTGCGGCAGCCGTGGCAGCAGAGGAGCCGGAGCTTTTTCAGAAGCTGATTCTTTCTTCACCGATGATCCGGCCGTCTACGGGGAGGATGCCATGGGTTCTGGCAGGAACAATCGCAGCGGTGCTTTGTGCAGCTGGAAAGCAGCAGCGCTATGTATTGGGACAGAAGCCATATCAACCAGGGGAGAAATTCGAAGACAGCTCCTCCGGTTCAGAAGCGAGGTTTCAGTATTATCAGGAAAAGCGCAGAAAGGAGCCGCTGTACCAGTTAAGCGCGCCGTCCTATGGCTGGCTTTATGAGGCAGGGCGTCTGAACCGGTATCTGCAGAAAAAGGCGTGGAAGAAAATTTCCATTCCGATACTGGTTTTTCAGGCGGATCGGGAGTATCTGGTATCTACGAGAGAACAGGAAAGGTTCCTGCGGAAGCTGGTGCGAAAAGGGGTGGTATCCGGAAAGCTGATCCGGGTACCGGGAACGAAGCATGAGATTTTTAACTCTGAGAAAAGGATTGTAGAAGGGTACTGGCGGAGGATTCTGACATTTTTAGAGGAGTGAAGTACCCTTTGATATCTGCCCTATCGGTCAGGCCTTACAGGCAGATCCATTTTTGCAGGAGGATCCAGCAGGCGGCCGTCATAGTCAAAGCGGGAACCGTGGCAGGGGCAGTCCCAGGTCTGTTCATCCGGATTCCAGGTCAGCTCACAACCCATGTGCGGACAATACGGGGAAACCATATGGAGCTGCCCGGACAGATCTTTATAAATACCGGTTTTTTGGCCATTATAGTTTACGATGCGACCCTGTCCCGGAGGCAGTTGGTCGATACTCTTTAACGGGGCAGGCAGGATATGCCGGATCAGCCCTTTTGCGGAGTGCCGCATATGCGGGAAAAGCTGTTTCGTGGAAGCGTGTACAGGAAAACGCCTGGGGTATATAGGGAATGGAAGGGATTGGAAACCCCACATATCAGATCGGTAATCAGTCTGGCAGCTATCATGGACTGTGTCATTTCCCATTTTGCAAAGCCGGTTGCAATAACCAATGCAGAATTTCTTTGGCAGCAGGAAACCAGACAGAGGACTGCTGGCGGAGAAAATCATAGGCATGACCACCTGGATTTGCACCCGTTCTGTGGCCGCAGCCACCGAGCAGTAAAACAGAGCCCTGACTGCGGAAGGATAATCCATCGGTATCAATACCGAGGTACATGCCCTCCAGTTCAGCGGCCTGTTCCAGAGCGATAACGTAGCTGCGTTCCTGAAAAAGGCGCAGAGGATAAAAGCCAGGGATCCTGAGAAAGGGATAATGAATCGCAAATACAATATGCTTTGCCGATACGGTTCCGTGGTCTGTATGCAGAAGGTCCCCTTTTATGGAACGAACCGGTCTGCGTGGTAAAGGAAGCGGCAATGCCGAGCTTACGGGCTGCCAGCATTTCCTGCTCCAGTGGAAATGGATCCCGGGTTGTATAAAGATAGGAAGGGCAGTTCCGAAAGCCGCAGTTGATTTGATGCTTCTGGATGAGTTCCTGATAGGCTTCGATGGCTTCCAGGTTGGCATGGGCATATTTCAGGGCTTTTTCCCAGCCAAAGGTCTGAAGCAGATGATGGTAGATCAGGTTGTGCTGGCAGGAGATTTTGGCAGTGGTATTCTGTGTTTGTCCGCTGCCGATTCGGTCTGCCTCTAAAACAAGAACGGAGACCCCCTTCTGCTGCAGAAAGTAGGCGGTCAGGATACCGGCGAGACCGCCTCCGATGACAACAGTATCGATGGATGTATCTCCTGGAAGCGGCGGTCGTTCAGGAATGTCAGTTGTTGTGGACCAGATGGATGGCATAAGTGTCCTCCTTATAAAAATCTATTGATGCATTGTAGTATATCAGAATTAAGAAAATATAATACGAGGTGATAAAAAATATGATACATGAACGAATCGCAATACAAGAGGAGGGCTCTCTGCCGGATGCGGCAGTAGTTACATATTTGTGGGGGCATTCGGAAGAGATTCCCATTGAAAAACGGCCGTTGATTCTGATCTGCCCTGGCGGCGGCTATCAAATGACATCGGATCGGGAAGCAGAGGCCGTAGCTTTGAAGCTGATGAGTATGGGTTTTCATACGGCGATTCTCCGCTACTCAGTGTCTCCGGCCCGATTTCCGACGGCTCTTCTGGAGACGGCAAGGGCAGTATGTCTCTTTCGGGAGCATGCCAAAGAGTGGCATATCGATTCGGAACGGATCGTATTAATGGGTTTTTCTGCCGGGGGACATCTGGCAGCAGGCTATGGTGTGTTCTGGAATAAACCATTTCTGACTGAGAAAATGAAATGTGAACAAGAGCTTCTGCGCCCGAATGCACTTCTGCTTGGTTATCCGGTCATCACGGCAGAGGAAGCATACAGGCATGAGGGAAGCTTTCGGGAGCTTTTAGGGGAAGCCTTCGGACAGGAGATGCTGGAACTGCTGTCTCTGGAGAAGCAGGTTGGTCCACAGACTCCAAAGACATTTCTCTGGAATACCTTTGCAGATACCACAGTTCCGCCGGAAAATGCCCTGCTTTGGGTACAAGCCTTATTAAAGCATAAGATTCCCGTAGAATACCATTTATATGAAAAAGGGGTACACGGTCTATCGCTGGCAAATGAATTGACACGGGATCGAGAAGGAGAGTGCTATCAGAAAGAATGCCAGTCCTGGATCCGGCTGGCGGAAACATGGCTGAAATATTTTCCTTTTTACATAGGTATGTCAGGATATTCCTGATGATAAAAGGAGATACTATGATAGGAAATGGACTCCACGAAAAGAACAGAGTATGCCTTTGCACTGCGCGCAGCCGGGTACGCAGATGGATCAGCTGATGGACGAGCTTTACACCGATTTTACAGAACCGCGGTAATGGATTTTACATTCGGCTTTTATGATAGCCACTGTGAAGAACATAAAGCGCAAGAAAGA